>DATAHD010000223.1:0-2933 GCA_036263395.1 Rhizomicrobium sp.
CTTGGCAACAAACGCCTTGATCTCCGGCAGCTCCATCAGGTTCGACAGCACGATGCAGTCGCCACACCAGTTGCCACCGAGGTCGATCAGCACCCGCTTATTACTCTTCTTCGCCCGCGCGAACGCCGCATCCACGGCGCGGTTCGCATCGGCGGCCTCGCCATAGGGATAGCGCTCGACCACCGGCAGTTCTGCCAGACTCGAAATGCTCACGCGCGGCGCCGGGGCCGCAATCGCCACGCTCGCGAGAACGCAGACAAACCCAACAGCGCCGGCAATCAGACGATGCATCCTCATGCCGCGATCAACCCGCGGCCTTCCAGCAGCGCCGCCACTTCCGGATCGCGGCCGCGGAACTGGCGATAGGCTTCCGCGAAATCGCGCGTTCCGCCCGACGAGTAGATGTACTCGTACAGCCGCGCCGCCGTTGCCGCGTGGAACGGATCACCCGCTTCCTTGAACGCGCCGAAGCCGTCGGCATCCAGTACCTCGGACCACAGATAGCTGTAATAGCCGGCGGAATATCCGTCGCCCGTGAAGATGTGCAGGAAGTGCGGGCTCGCATGCCGCATGACGATCTCTTTCGGCATGCCGATGCTGTCGAGCGACGCCTTCTGGAACGCCGCCGGATCGATGTCCTTCACGTCGCGCAAGCTGTGGAAGTCCATATCCACCAGCGCCGACGACAGGAATTCCACCGTGTCGAAGCCTTTGTTGAAATTGCGCGCCGCGCGCATCTTCTCCAGCAGCGCCTTCGGCATCGGTGCGCCGGTCTCGGCATGCACCGCGAACTTCTCCAACACCGCGGGTTCTTCCAGCCAGTGCTCGTAAAGCTGCGACGGCAGCTCGACAAAATCGCGCGCCACGCTCGTGCCGGACAGGCGCGGATACGTCACGTTCGACAGCATGCCGTGCATGCCATGCCCGAACTCGTGGAACAGCGTCTTGGCTTCGTCGAACGACAGCAACGCCGGTTCGCCCTTCGGCGGCTTGGGGAAGTTGCAGGTGTTGATGATCAGCGGCGTCACCTCGCCGTCCATCCGCTCCTGATCGCGGAACGAACTCATCCACGCCCCGCCGCGCTTCGACGGCCGTGCGAAGTAGTCGCCATAGAACAGCCCGACATGCTTGCCGTTCTTCGTCACTTCCCAGACGCGCACATCGGGATGATAGAGCGCGATATCGTGCCGCTCTGCGAACGACAGCCCGAACAGCTTCGTCGCCGTGTCGAACGCGGCCTCGATCATCTTGTCGAGCTGCAGATACGGCATGAGCTCCGCCTCATCGAGGTCGTAGCGTTCCTTGCGCAATTTCTCCGCGTAGTAGCGCCAGTCCCAGGCGGCGAGATCGAAGTTCTGCCCCTCTTCGGAAATCAGCGCCTGCAGATCGTCACGCTCTTCCATCGCGCGCTTGCGCGCCGGCTCCCACACCCGCTCCAGCAGCGCACGCGCCGTCTCCGGCGTCTTCGCCATGGAGTCCGCCAGTTTGAAATGCGCGAATGTCGGATAGCCCAGCAGATGCGCCCGCTCGGTGCGCAGCTTCACGGTCTCGGCGATGATCGCCTTGTTGTCCTGCGCATCGTTGTTGTCGCCGCGCGTGGTCCACAGCCGCCACAGCTTCTCGCGCATCTCGCGGCTGTCGGCGAATTGCAGGAACGGCTCCACGCTCGAACGCGATGTCGTCACCGCATAGGGCGCATCCGCCTTGCGCTCGCGCGCCGTCTCCGCCGCCGCCTCACGGGCAAATTCCGGAAGGCCGGCCACATCCGCTTCGGACAGCGGCAGCACCGTTTCCTGCTCGTCCTGCAGCACATGTTGGCCGAACTCGGTGCCCAGTGTCGCCAACCGCTCGGTGATCGCGGCATAGCGGCCGCGCGCGTCGCCTGACAGCTTGGCGCCGGAGCGCACGAAGTCGAGGTGATAGCGCTCCAGCACTTTCATCTGCTCGGACGAAAGCCCCAGTGCCGCGCGCCGCTCGAACAGGTCGTCGATCCGCGTGAACAGACTGGCGTTCAGGTAGACCGCGTTCCAGTGCTGCGCCAGCACCGGCGCCATCTTCAGCTCGATCGCCTGCAGTTCGTCGTTGGTGTGCGACGAGGTCAGATTGCCGAACACCAGCTCGACCCGCGTCAGCAGCTTGCCGCAGCGTTCCAGCGCCGCGATCGTGTTCTCGAACGTCGCCGCCGCCGTGGCGTCGGCAATCGCCGCGATCTCGTCCGCATGCTCTTTCAGGGCGCGGTCGTAAGCGGGGCGATAGTGCTCCGGCTTGATGGCATCGAACGGCGGCGTCTGGAACGGTGTGTTCCACTCTTCGAAGAAGGGATTTGTCATCCCGTATCGTACCCCGCCTGTGCGGGGGAGGGGAGGGGGCTGATCATCGCGCCAGTTCCACCAGCAGGAGGCAGAGCGCCGGCACGAGCAGGAACGCAGCGAACGCCAGCACCGCCTTGCTGCTGATCTTCGCGCGGCTGCGCTTACGGCCGCCGGTGCGGCGAACGATGGTTCGTTGTCGTTGTCGCTGTGTCATGGGAGTTGCGCGCCGGCTTGTCACCGGCGCGCGCCCTCTCAGAACGGCACGCGCACGACGAAGCGCACATCGCGCCCCGGCTGCACGACAAGGTCCTTGTTCAGCGCGACGGCGTTGCGCTGAACCGTGTCGGTCAGATTGTGGCCGACGACGGCGAACTCCAGGTTCGGTTTGTCCTCGAACGGCCGCCACGCGATCTGGGCATCGACATTGGTGTGGCCCGCGGTCGGCGTCTCGAACGCCGCCGCGTCGGTGCGCGCCCCTACATAGCTGACCAGAAAGCCCGCATCGAACGCGTCGCTGCCCCAGCTGAGGCCGCTGCCCACGCGCCACGGGGCGATGCGCGGCACCGGCCCGCCGCCATTGGTGAAGTCCGCCCGCACCAGATCGGCCAGAAGGTCGAGGCT
>DATAHD010000224.1:0-2776 GCA_036263395.1 Rhizomicrobium sp.
GGCGGCCGTCGGCGGTTTCGTGGATCGCCTCGCGCATCACTTCGATGCCGGCGAAGCGGCGCTCGCAGTAGTTGCGGAACACCTCGTCGTGGTTTCCGGGGATGTAGATGACGCGAACGCCTTCGTCGGCCTTCTTCAGGATCTCCAGCAGCACGCGCTCCTGGATCTCAGGCCAGAACCAGCGGCGCTTGAGCTGCCAGCCATCGACAATGTCGCCGACGAGATAAAGCGTCTGGCAGGTGTTCTTGCTCAGGAAGTCGACCAGCATCTCGGCCTTGCAGCCGCGGGTGCCGAGGTGGACGTCGGAGATGAAGATCGCGCGGTGGAAGCGGCGGGGGCGTTCGGCGGCGGCGGCTGGGACGGTATCGGCGGGCAGCAGAACCGGCGCTGGGGCCGTCTGGGCGCGGCGCAGGGCGCTGACGCCGAAGGGGAGCAGGGTACGGGCGAATCCGGCCATGACGATCCTCTTTGGTCGGCGGAAGCGCGACTCGGGCTCCCGTTACGCCCACAGGGGATATCGTCCGCGTACGTCGCTTTTGTTGCGCGCGCACGAAAGTTTCACGAATCCCGGGTTAACGGATGCATGGCTGCGAGGCGGTTTTTGCATTGCACAATGGACGGGCAGATCGCCGCCTTAATTCGCAAAACCGTCATTTTAACAAGGGCTTAGTGCGTACGATTTTTGGATTTCGCCACGGAAGGGGTGCGTTTTTCCTCTTGTATACTGCACTGCACAATGCTCTATTGCTGCAACGCGGTATGACCTACCGCGGCCCTTCCTGGGCGTTTCCTCCCTGAACTTGGGCGCTCCCATCCGGAGCGCCCATTTTTTTTGTGTTGGGGTTTGGCTGCTTACTCGGCCGCCCAAGCGGTGGCGCGCGGCGGCATCAGCATGGCCGGATCGATCGACACCAGGGCGCTCAGCACCGCCACCAGCCGCGCCTGGACGCGGGCGAAAGCGGCGGTTTTCACAATGCGCTCTTCATCGAGATAGAGACTGCGGCTGACTTCGATCTGCAGGGCGTGGATGCCCTGACTGCGGCGCGCATAGAGATGTGTGGTGTAGCCGCCGGCATAGGGCGCGTTGCGCGAGACCGTGAAGCGGAAGCGCTCGAAGGCGTTCTCCGCCGTCTTGGTCAGGATCGCGGCGGCCGACATCCCATAGCGGTCGCCCAGCACAACCTCCGGCGCCGCAGCGGCTGACGGCATCGAATGGCAGTCGACAACGACGCAGACACCGAAACGCTCGCGGGTTTCCTCGACCAGATGGGCGAGGGCCTCGTGGTACGGCTTGTAGAGGCGGTTCATGCGCGCCTTGGCATCGGCCACCGGCAGCTTGCCGCGATAGATCTCCGCCCCATCGCGCACGATGCGCGGGATCACGCCAAGGCCGGCACTGACGCGCGGGCTCACGGCATCGACCACCACGCCCAGCTCGCCATCGAACATCGCGGGATCGAGCTCGGCCGGGTTGCGGTTGGCATCGACATAAGCGCGCGGGAAGTTGGCCGCGATCAGCGGGGCGCCGAGGTCTAGGACCGGGGCGAAAAGCTCCTCCACGAAGGCATCTTCCGAACGGCGCAGCGACAAGGCGCTAAGGCGGCTGGCGGCGACAAAGCTCTCGGGATAGAGGCGGCCGGAGTGCGGTGAGGCGAACACGAACGGAACGTGGTGATGCTGCGGACGGCGGATGACGAACGGCGTGCTGTAGAGCGCCGTCAGTGCGGCGTCGTTGTTACCCGGATCAGAAGCCTCGGCCATTCGCGATTCAATGTCCCCCAGGGACCCAGTGGAAACCAACCGCTCCGCCGGATCAAGCATATGCGGTGGGTACGCCCCGGTGATAGTGCCCAGTGATAGTCCCTATGGGCGGACGGGTTCCCACCCTGCGGTGTTAACCGCCATTTACGGATTGTCCGATATACGATTAATTCAGGCAGGGAGCGGGCACATGGCCAATATCCTTCTGGCAGAAGACGATGAATCGCTGCGGCGCTTCCTGGCGGCAGCGTTGCAGAAGGCTGGCCATGCCGTCACCGATTTCGGCGACGGCGAGGCAGCCTATGAGTGCCTGAAGAATGTCGCCGCGTTCGACCTGCTGCTGACCGACATCGTGATGCCGGGGATGGACGGCATCGAACTCGCCAAGCGCGCGGCCGAGATCAACAACGCGCTCAAGATCATGTTCATCACGGGCTTTGCCGCGGTGGCGCTGCACCCGTCGTCCAATGCCCCGAAACAGGCCAAGGTTTTGTCCAAGCCGTTCCACCTGCGCGAGATCGTGCAGGAAGTCGAACGGATGATCGCCGCCTAACGGAGTTCCCGCCGCAAGGCTCCGGTTCCGCAAATATATAAGAATCCCAAATATGGCGGGTCCGTCACAATCGTGCCGGGCGTCCGCCCCAGTTCAGCGTTTCCTCTTTGACAATTCGGCGAACGCGCTCGCCCGACAGGGTTCCTGCGTGCTCGTCCTTTCGAGCGGAGGAAATAGATGTTGTTACGACCCCAGCATGCCCTTGTCGGGCCGGAGCGAAATTGGCTGTCACCGAAACGCGCGGTGAGCCTTGGCCTTGTCGGTGTCATCCATCTCGCGCTTCTTTATGCGCTGATGACCGGTATGGCGCAGAAGATCGTGAAGATCCTGCCACCGGTGCTGCAGGCGACGATCATTGAGGAGTCGGTGCAGCCGAAGACGGAAATCGTGCCGCCGAAGCCGCAGATGGAACAGCCGACCGATCCGACCGCGGTCGCGCCGCCGGATATCGTGATCGACACG
>DATAHD010000225.1:0-6337 GCA_036263395.1 Rhizomicrobium sp.
TTCAAACGTGAAGGGGCGAGCGACACTCCGCCCCTGTGAGCTGGCGCCCAGCACCACACCAGCCGCCCCCGCCGAGGCACCCCATCCCAAGGTGCCTCGGCCGAAGCGTCTATTGACCGATGTGATAGGTCAGACCCGCCAATAATCCGTGGTCGGAGAAATGCTGGTGCGCGAGATCGGCACCGTTGTCCATCGACGCCGAAGCGCTCTGACTGAAGCGATACTCGGTATAGAGCGAGACGTTCTGCGAGAGATCGCCGCGCAGACCCGCTTCCGCCTGATAGGCCGGCTTCCACGCGCGGCCTTCGTAGCCGTTCACCTGACCGCCGACGTTCTGCAGACCGATGCCCGCGCCGACATACGGCGTGACGGTGGTGCCCTCGGTCAGATCTTTCTGCGCGCCGAGGATGAGGCTGGTCGATGAGACATGGCCGTTGGTCGCCGCGCCGCTGAGGCTCGACACCTTCTGCCGCGTGTATTGCGAATCCAGCTGCACACGCCAGCCATTGCCGTAGTCGTAACCGGCCGTGCCGCCGAAGGTGTAACCGGTGTCGGTGTGTTCGGTCAGATTGCCGAGTGTGTTGCTTTTCAGCGTGAGGTCGGGCGTGAACGATACGCCGCCGTTGCCCGACAAATAGGCGCCTTCCGTCGAAGCGAAGGCCGGTGTTGCCGCAAGCGCAGCCACGCATGCGGCCAGCATCAAAACTCGTTTCATGGTGTTCTCCTGGTTGTTCGCGTCCAATTCGGACCGCGCCAGATGGGTACGCATGAGGTGTCGCAAGAGTTTGTCGACATGCGTCACAACAGCTTGAAAACACAGCACGATTTGTTGCGGACTTGCGTTTCGAAAGGCTGTTCGGAAGATGAACTGGCGATTGACAGTCCGCAGCCGGTGACAAAATATCAGCGCAACAGAGCGATTGCGCCGCGATGCGCCGCCAGCGGGAGGTCATGCATGACGAAGCTGAACTACACGCGCGAGGAAATCCTCGCCGATCATCCGTATGCGCGGCCGCATGAAGAAGCTGGGTATCGCCTGCACGGCGGCTTCGATGCGGCCGGCACCTATGTCTCGCCGCGCACCCTCAATCGTTGGCCGGCGGTCGAAGCGTGGCAGGCGCAATTGCAGGCGCGCGGCCTTCCGGTGATCGACGCTTCGCGCAAGCTGCTAAAGCGCGGGCCGTATCCGACAGCGGATCAGCAGAAGTTTCTGCTCGGCAAAGGATTCGGCGAGACGTTGTGGAATTCGCTCACCATCACCGGCGTGATCGAAGCGCGCGGTGCGATGCTGGCGCAGGCCGTGGCGCCGAACTTCCAGGACATCATCGTCGAAGACATCGCCGACACCTGCCTCGGCCATCTCAACAAGGGGCTGCTCGAAGCGCATGGTTGGGATGAGGGCGGCACGAAGGACAAGGGCATCGGCGGCCACGACGACATGTGGTTCGCGGTGCGCGACGCGCTGTTCGGCAAGAACAAGTATCCGATGCCGGAGGTGCCGCCGAGCATCGGGCGCCCGGAATCCAGCCGCCGCATGCCACAGATTCCGCAGGTCTATGAAGAGTGGATCCTGCTCCTGATGAACGTGCTGATGATCGAGGTGAAGGCGGAAAGCTTCTTCTCGTTCTGTCATTCGGTGATGTGCGATCCGGACAATTTCCGCGACCGGCGCGAAGCCGCAGTGCATGCCGCCGAAGTGGTCGGCCGCATTCGCACCGATGAGGCGATCCATGTCGCCTATCTGGCGACGGTGATCTCCGAGCTGCGCGGCATGACAATCAAGACGGTGGGGGGCAAGACGATGTCCGGCGCGGAGTTGATCGATCTCGTGTGGGAACAGATGATCGTGTGGCACTCCGTGATCCAGGCCGACTTCGGCCGCAATCAATCGCGTGACGCAATCCACGCGCGGCTCACCGCACAATCCAATGGCCCGGCGCTCGTCGCCAGCTTCGACTCCCTCGAATTCGCACAGGCAGCAGAATGAACGATCTTCGTGGCAAGACCGCTTTTGTAACCGGCGGCGCAAGTGGCATCGGTCTCGGCATGGCGCGCGCGTTCGGCCGGGAAGGCATGAACGTGGTGATCGCCGATATCGACGAAAAGGCGGCCAAAGGCGCGGTCGAACGCCTGGCGAGTGAGCAGATCAAGGCCGCGCCAGTCATCATCGACGTGGCGGACCGCGGCAGTGTACGCGCGGCGGCGCTCGAAGCGCTGGCCGCATTCGGCAAGGTGCATGTGCTCTGCAACAACGCTGGCATCGCGGTCGGTGGGCCGCTCGGCACCGTGAAGGAGCGCGACTGGGACTGGATTATCGACGTCAACCTGAAGGGTGTCGTCTACGGAACCGAGGTGTTCGCACCGCTGATCCGCAGCCACGGCGAAGGCGGCCACATCGTCAACACTGCGTCGCTCGCCGGCATGGTCAGCGCGCCGGGCATGGAGGCGTACTCCGCCACCAAGTTCGCCGTGGTGGCGATGAGCGAGGGCTGGGCGATACAGCTGGCGCCGGACGGCATCGGGGTGTCGGTCCTGTGCCCCGGTTTCGTCCGTACACGGATTTACGACAGCGGCCGCGCGCGGCAGGACCGCTACGGCGGCCAGGGCGAAGTCGATCCCGGCGTCGGCGCGACGCGCGAGCAGACGACGCAGGCGGTTCTCGCTGGCATCGACCCCGACATCGTGGGCGCCCGCGTGGTGGAAGCCATGAAGGCTGGCGAGCTCTACATCTTCACCCACCCCAACTTCCGCCCGATCGTCGAGATGCGCCTGAACGCCATCCGCGCCGGCTTCGACGCCGCCGATCAAAGCCAGGCGCTCAAGGCCGTAAAAGAATGGCCACCAATCCCGATGCCGGTTCTGGGGCGCGAGTAAGCCCTAAGGCTTCAGCGCGCGGACGAGGAAGCGGGTCAGGTTGTCGACGACGTCACGGCGGGAGCGGCCGTTGCGGGCGGCTTCGTGGCCGACCTGGTGGATGGCTCCGACGATCGCCTGGCCGATGATGTCGGCGTCATAGCCCGCCGGTGCTACGCCATGCGCCGCGGCGACGCGAACGATCTCCGCCCAGCCGTGGCCCCAGCGGATGAGCAGCGGCACCGCCTGCACACCTTCGGCATCGATCACCGTTTCGTCGGTCATCGCGGCGCCCAGCACGCCTGGATGTGCTTCGCCGTAATCGAACACCGCGTTCAGCATGCCGGCGATGGTCTGCTCGATGCTCTGCCCCGGCTTCACCCGCTCGCGTAGATACTCGTCGAGCTCCGAGCGCGCCTCATCGACGAACGCGAGGAAGCATGCGCGCTTGTCGGGATAGTGCAGATAGAACGTGCCGTGGCCCAGACCGGCTTCGCGCGCGATGTCCTGCGGACGCGTGGCGTGATAGCCGCGCTCCACAAAGAGCTTGCGTGCGGCGCGTTTGATTTTTGCGAGGCTCTCGGGTTTCCGGCGTACGGAACGCACATCCCCCGAAGCGGCAACCGTTTCTGTCGAGTCCATGTCGGTAACATTCTTCTCATGTACGCCGTCAGTCAAATGAGAGGACTCGGCGGAACACCGGTTTACGGCTAACGTCACGGCACCTCAGGGAGGCTAATATGCGGACATGGTTGATTTCCTGCGCGGCTGCGTCGGCGCTTGCCGTTGCGGTAACAGGTGCTTACGCGATGGGCGGCGCAACATCGGGCGGCTATGGCGGCGCGACGATGTCCGGCATGGGCGACACACCGAGCGAGTATTCGATCGCCGTGCGCCTTATCAAGCATGAGAAATGTCCCGACGCCCTGCCCCATCTGAACAACGCGCTGACACAGCGGCCGAAGAGCGCCGACGTGCTCAACTATCTCGGCTACTGCTATCGCATCACGGGCAACTATCCGGCGTCGCTCGACTACTACAACCGCGCGCTTGCGATCGATCCGGACCACAAGGGCGTGCACGAATATCTCGGCGAGCTCTATCTGCAGATGAACCAGCCGGACAATGCGAACAAGGAACTCGCGACGCTCGCATCGCTCTGCCCGCGCGGCTGCGATGAGCGCGATGCGCTGACAAAAGCGATTGCGGATCATCAGGCCGCGCCGGCGACACCGGCCGCAGCACCAGCCACACCGTCACAGCAGTAGCTCAGCCGAACGACACGCCGGTCAGTTTTTCCGAAACGGCCCAGAGCTGCGCGGCGACGCGCGCGTCCTGCGCCGGCGGCGGGACAGAGCTTTTGCCGACCGGCCCCTTCAGTTCGAAGAGACCTTGCGGCCCGTAGTAACCGCTCTTCGCGGCTTGCGGCGACGCAGCGGCGAAGACGATCGGCAGTGCGCCATCGCTCGCCGACTGGCTGAAGATCGGCCGCAGAATGGCGGCCGTGACTCTGGAGAAGAAACTGTCAATGCCTGGGCCGTTGGCGATGAGATCGGTACGCGCGTAGCCCGGCTGCGCGGCATCGCTCAGAATGTTCCAGCCGTTCGCATCGCTGCGTCGCTGCAGCTCGAACATGAACAGCAGGTTCGCCATCTTCGATTGCTGATAGGCACCCCACGCGCTGTAACGCCTCTCGGCGTTGAGGTCGTCGAAATTGATCCGCGTGCTGGGTCGCGCCGCCGTGCTCGCCACCGTCGTCACGCGCGGTGCTTTTGCGGCGCGCAGCAGCGGCAACAGCTGTGCCGTCAGGGCGAAATGGCCGAGGTGGTTGGTACCCAACTGCATCTCGAACCCGTCCCGGGTCGCACGCCGGTTGGGCAGCGCCATGACGGCGGCATTGTTCACCAGTGTGTCGATGCGGTCGTGCGATGCCGCCATACGCGCGGCAAACGCGGTGATGGAGGAAAGATCGGCGAGATCGAGCACCTCGAACACAATCCGCGCCTCCGGATAGACGCGCTTCACCTTCGCCAGCGACTCCGCGCCTTTGGCGGCATTGCGTCCGGCCAGGATGATATCGGCGCCCTTTCCCGCCAGCACAAACGCGCTTTCGTATCCAATGCCGCCGGTGCCGCTGATGACGATGGTCTTGCCGGTCAAGGATGGAAGATCGGCAGCTTTGAAATCGGCCATGATTGCCATCTCGCGCTATTCTGCATGCGATATGTGCACTAAGTGCAATATTGCAATAGGTAAAATTTTCATGGAATCGCGCTAGCTATCGCGTATGGCACTGGCGAAACATGGACTGCGCGAGCGCAAGCGTGAGCAAACCCGCACGCGGCTGATCGAGGCCGCGCTCGCGCTGTTCCTGAAGCATGGCTATGACGGCACCACAATCGACGACATCGCCGACGCCGCGAACGTCTCGCGCCGCACGTTCTTTCACTATTTCAAATCCAAGGAAGACGTCGCCGTCACCTGGCAGGACAGCTTTGCCGAAGGCCTCGTCGCCGCCATCGCGGCGGAGCCGGCGGGCAGCGATCCGCTGACCATGGCAGAGCGCGCGTTGATCGCGCGCCTTGGCAAGGTCAGCGCTGAAGACGCGGTGGCGCTCACCCAGCTGATCCAGAACACGCCGGAACTGCTCGCCCGCGACTCCGCGAAATACGAAGGCATGGAACGCATGTTCATCGAAGCGTTGACGAATCGCTTTCCAAAGAAGTCCGACGAACTCGCCGTGCGCCTTGCCGCGATGATCGTCATCGGCGCCTTGCGCGTGTCATCCTCTTATTTTCGTAACAAACGGGCGCGGCTAAGCCCGGCGGAACAAGCGCGCGAAGTCACCGCCGTCCTGCGCAAGCAAATCGCGCTCAAAGCCTAGCGGATTACAAATATCACATGCTGCGGAAATTCATCGCCAGTTCAGCCTGAGACGTTGAGACTCCGCAGCAATCTTCAAAAGCGGAGTTCCTCTGATGAACAAGCTTCTCCAGCGCGCAGCACTCGGTCTACTCGGCACGGCGGCCCTCGCCGTTGCGGGTTCGGCCAACGCCGCGCCTCTTGCGCGGGCACCGGGCGCGCATGTCTCTGCGCCGCATCCGGCTTTCAAGCGTCCCGTCTCGCACGGCCATTGGAACAACGGGCATTGGAACGGACATCCGTTCGTGTTCCATGGCGGCTATGCGCACTTCACACCGCGCCAGCACGCGATGTGGGCGCACGGTCACTGGTGGCACGGCAACTATCACGGACGCTTCGGCTGGTGGTGGTACACGAGCGGCGGCTGGTTCTTCTACGACGCGCCGATCTATCCGTACCCGACCTGGGACAGCAGCATCTACTTCTACGACGACGGCTACTATGATCGTGACCGCGACACCGACGATGACGATTATCGCGGCGACGGTCCGCGTCCGGCCGACGGTTACTGGTACTACTGCCGCAATCCGCAGGGCTACTATCCGTATGTGAAGTCGTGCAC
>DATAHD010000226.1:0-4148 GCA_036263395.1 Rhizomicrobium sp.
GTTTCCCGTTGAACCGATTGTCGCGGCTACTTCCGCAATCCCGATCAAGCCGCACCACCGGCCGTCCCTAGAGTTGAAAGGCAATCCATGACGAGCCGCGCCATGTCGCTTTCCAACCGTGCCCTGTTCGCCATCGAGCGGAACCTGCGCACCGATCTCTCGCTGGAGGGGCTCGCCAGCGTCTGCGGTGTCTCGCGATATCACTTGGCGCATGCGTTCGGCGAAACCACCGGTATGCCGGTGATGGGCTATGTCCGCAGCCGCCGCCTGAGCGAGGCAGCGCGGCGGCTGGCCGATGGCGCGGACAACATCCTCGATCTCGCGCTCGACTATGGCTACGCCAGCCACGAAGCGTTCAGCCGCGCCTTTCGCGCCCAGTTCGGCAAGACTCCGGAAGCGGTGCGCCGCGAGGCTTCGCTGGAGGCGCTGCCGGTCCTCGATCCTGTCCGCATCGAAGACGCCAACCGAAAAAGCGTGAAACCGCATCGTGTGGAGCAGCAGGGCGAACTCATCTTCATCGGTCTCAAAGCGCTCGTCCCGTTCGGCGGCGAAAACGCCATCCCCGCGCAGTGGGAGCACTTCATGCAGCGCTATGGTGAAATCGAGAACAAGGCCGACCCGGTGCCGTGGGGCGTGAATGCCGACCTGACCGACGACGGCGTCTTTACCTACTGCACCGCGGTGAAAGTAACGCGCGCCTCGCCGGTGCCGAAGGGGCTGGACGTCGTGCGCGCCGCGCCGCATCGCTATGCCGTGTTCCGGCACGAAGACCACGTCTACACCCTGCCGCAGACCTATGCCGCGATCTGGAACGACTGGTTGCCAGATGCCGGCGGCCTCGCCGACAGCCCCAGCTTGGAGCGGCATCTCGACACGTTCGACACCCGCACCGGCTATGGCGGCGTGGAAATCTGGATTCCGCTGGCCTGAGCCTTCCGCGGCGGGGTCTGGACCTTGGCGGCGCGATGGTTGAACCTGCCGGGACAGCTATCAAAACCACCCAGGGAGCCATCCATGTCTCGTATGAAATTCGGCGCGTTCCTCGCGCCGCACCACCCCATCGGCGAACACCCGATGCTGCAGTTCCGCCGCGATATCAAACTGGTCAAGCACCTCGACGAGCTCGGCTATGACGAGTTCTGGTGCGGCGAGCATCACTCCTCGGGCTGGGAAACCATCGCCTCGCCGGAGATGTTCCTGGCCGCGGCCGGTGAGCACTCGCAGCGCATCAAGCTGGCGACCGGCGTGATCTCGCTGCCCTATCACCATCCCTTCAACGTGGCGCAGCGCATGGTGCAGCTCGACCACATGACGAACGGCCGCGCCATCTTCGGCTCCGGCCCCGGCGCTCTGCCGTCCGACGCCTACACCCTCGGCATCGACCCGATGACCCAGCGCGATCGTCAGGACGAAGCGATCGGCGTGATCAAGCGCCTGATGGCGGGCGAACGCGTCACGCATGAGAGCGAATGGTTCACGATGAAGGACGCCGCCCTCCAGCTGCTGCCGCTGCAGGAGGAGATGCCCTTCGCCACCGCCTCGCAGGTCAGCCCGTCGGGCATGACCCTCGCCGGTAAGCATGGCATCGGCATCATTTCGCTCGGCTCGATGCAGCCGGGCGGTCTCAACGGCCTGCATACCCAGTGGGGCTACGCCGAAGACGCCGCGAAGAAGGCCGGCAAGACCGCCGACCGCAAGCAGTGGCGCATCCTGCTGTCGTGGCACATCGCGGAGACGCGCGAACAGGCCGCGAAAGAAGCCGGTAAGGGTCTGCTGCGCTGGCACAACGAATACACCGTCGGCACCCTCGGCCGTCCCAACACCGAGCCGTTCAAGTCGCCGGAAGAAGCGGTCGAGAAGACCGCCTTCGTCGACGGCACGACGGCCGTCATCGGCACGCCCGACGATCTGGTTAAGACGATCCGCAAGATCCAGGAAGTCTCCGGCGGCTACGGCGTGACGGTCGGCTTCGTCCACGACTGGGCGAACCGCGAAGACACGCTGCGCAGCTGGGAAATGGTCGCGCGCTATGTGGTGCCCCAGATCAACAACTACACCGACAAGCTGCTGGTCTCGCAGAAGTACCTGATCGACAACCGCCACATGTTCGAACGCGCCGGCGCTGCCGTGATGAAGAAGATCATGGAAAACGAAAGTGCCGTCGCTGCTCTGAAGGAAACGCAGGAGATGATGGCGAAAGCGGGCGCAGCATCGACCCCGATCCCGACCACGAACGCGCCCGACATGCGCAAGAAGACACCGGCGGAGTAAGCCACTCTACCTGCAATGCACTAAGAGCGCGCGGAGCAATCCGCGCGCTCTTTTCTTTCAACTACTCCCCGACCTGTCATGGCCCGCAAATGCGGGCCACCCAGTTGGTGCCGCACTTCCTCAATCAAAAAACCAAACCGTCATCACACGGTCCTGCCTACGCTAAAGCTTCGGCAGGCTGGCGCGCGACTTGTCCGCCGTAGCTTTAGCGAAGGCGGATCCGGGTGACCCAATTTTCGTTCGGGCGAGAAAAAGATGGGTCTCCCGCATGAAGCGGGTGATGACGGTTGTAGGAGGTGGGAGAAGAGCAGCATCACCTGGCTGGCCCGCATTTTGCGGGCCATGACAGTGATGATGGCAAACGAAAGTAACCGCTACTTCGCAGCCGCAGCCTTCGGTACGGCGACGCCGAACGGGTCTTCGGTCGAACCCTTCGCGCTCGCTGCTGCTGCCTCGACCTTCTTCGCCTTCGGCTTGCGCCGTGCCTTCAACCGTTTGCCGTCGATCAGCGCGCGGTCGAGTTCATACGGCCGGTGCATATCGAACAGATCGAGCGCCGTCTTGCCGAGGATTTTCTGCGCCGTCTCCACATCCGGCACGGAATCGAACACCGCCTGGATCGTGCTGCGCGTATAGCCGAAAGTGGATTCCTGATGCGGATAATCGCTCGACCACATCGCCGTCTCCGGTCCGATGCGATCGATGATCGAAAGCCCCGTCGGGTCGGTCATGAACGTCGCGTAGCAGTGCTTCTTCCAGTACCAGCTCGGCGCATGCTTCAGCTTCGGGATCATCGCGTTGGGGAACGAGTTGTAGCCCATGTCCGCGTCGTGCAGCATCGAGGCGATCCACGTCAGGCCTGCCTCCGCAAACACCACCTTCAATTTCGGGAAGCGGTCGAACACGCCACCAAAGGTCAGCATGCCCCACTGCGTGCGGAAGCCTTGCATCTGCGCGATCAGGCTCGTACCCGCCGCGCCGTGCATCGCCTGCACGATCGCTTCGCCAATGTGGAACACCAGCGGCAGGCCGCTCTCCTCAATCGCCGCCCACATCGGGTCCATTGCCGGATCGTTGTAGTGAACGACCTTGCCTTCGTCGTTCTTCGGCGACTTGTTCGGGATCATCACGGCGCGTCCGCCCAGCGCCTTGATGCGCTCGATCGACGCCTTGGTCTTCGACATGTCCCAGAAGTTCGGCATCATCACGGGATAGAGCCGGCCGTTGCTCTCCGCACAGCGCAGCGCGATGTCCTCGTTGAAGATCGTGAAGATCTCTTCGCGGATGTCTTCCTGCCCGCCGATGATGTAGAGGCCGAACAGCCGCTGCGGGAACACCAGCGCCTTCTCGACGCCCTCGATATCCATGTCCGCGACATGCGCCGGCACCTGGCTCAGGCCCGGATTGCACTCCATCGCGTCGCACAGCCCCTTGGCGAACGCCTCCGGGATCATCGGCTGGCCGGCGATGGAGAAGTGATAGGCGCCGTCCTTGAACTCGACCCGCGGGGCGCGGTCTTTCATCGAGGCCGGGAAGCGGTCGATCCAGCAATCGCGCTCGATCATGTGGTCGTCGGCCGAAATGATCCGCGTCCCGGCCGGCCACTCCCGCGTCTTCGCCTGCGCGCTGCGCTTGGCGGCGAGGGGGATGCCGATCATCTCCGGGATTTCGAGCACGAACTCGTCGCGCGCCGGTAGGTCCTCGTCGTCGTTGCTCATGGCGTTCCTTCGCTGCCGCAAACCGGCGTCTTGGCCACGGACTCGGGATCCGGGCGCGCCTTCGCTAATAATTAGAACGCGTTTCAGAACGCCCCGCAAGAATGAAAACTAGCCTGCGACAGGCTCGAACTCGCCCGGTTCGAGCCAGATGGAGTGCCA
>DATAHD010000227.1:0-14473 GCA_036263395.1 Rhizomicrobium sp.
GAAGCCGACGATGAAGATCTTCCGCCACTACAACGACGTGACCGACGCCTTTAAAGGCGCGGTAGTGGCGGTTGGCAATTTCGACGGCGTGCATCGCGGCCATCAGGCGCTGATCGCCGAAGCACGCCGCCTCGCGGACGAACGTGGCGCATCGCTCGGCGTGCTCGCGTTCGAACCGCACCCGCAGGAATTCTTCCGCCACTCCAAAGAGTCTTTCCGCCTGACGCCGTTCCGCGCCAAGGCGCGCCTCATCGCGGAGCAGGGCGCCGATGTGATGTTCGCACTGAACTTCGATGCCGAGATGGCGACCAAGTCGGCACAGGATTTCGTGCTCGACGTGCTGGTCGGCGGCCTCGGCGTCGGCTGCATCGTCGTGGGGCAGGACTTCCGCTTCGGCAAAGGCCGCTCCGGTGATGTCGCCATGCTGTCCTACATGGGCGAGATGGAAGGCTTCGGCGTCACGGTGTTCGAACCGGTGCTGGAGAATACCGCCGACAAGATTTCCTCCACGCACATCCGTGAAGCGCTGAAGGCCGGTAAGCCGGAAGTCGCTGCCAATCTTCTTGGCCACTGGTGGAGTGTCGAGGCGCGTGTCGATCACGGCGATGCGCGCGGCCGCACCATCGGCTTTCCGACCGCGAACATGAATGTCGAGGACTTCCTGCGTCCCGCTTACGGCGTCTACGCCGTGCGCGCGACGATCCTTGAGAACGACAAACCGGTCGCCCGCTATGGCGGCGTTGCGAACTTCGGCGTCCGGCCAATGTACAAGATCGAAACGCCGTTGCTCGAGACCTATCTGTTCGACTTCGCCGGTGATCTTTACGGCAAGCACCTGCAGATCGAGTTCATCCACTACATCCGCGGCGAAGCCAAACTCGCCGGGCTCGATGCATTGAAAGCGCAGATCGCGAAAGACTGCGACGAAGCCCGTCGCCATCTGGCCGCGCTGTCCTGATCACGGCGTCATCACGCTCGCCAGCGCGAGGTCGCGAATGCCCGCGTCTTCAGCGCCCGAGATGCGCAGATCGTCGGCCTGTGCGCGCGTGAACACCGGCGCGCGCGACAGACGCGCCGCGATGGCGGCTACATCAGAGCTGGGATCGATAAGTGTCGTCCATAAATCGGCGATCCGCTTGGTCAGCCCCGTCCGGCTCGCGCGTCGGTCGAGCGATGCCGTGAGCGGCGCGAGCGGCGTCACCAGGATCAGCACCGACGTCTGCTTGTTGCGGGAGGTCTGCCGGCTGAACAGGAGATCGAGCACCGGCACATCGCTCAGGCCAGGCGTTTCGTTGCGCACGCCGTCATAGACCGTCTCGGACAGCCCGCTCAGGATCAGCGTCTGGCCGAAGTTCAACTCGGCGGTCGCCGCTACCTGTTGCTTGAAGGTGTTGAGCTGCTTGTCGAACGAACCGAAGCGCTGGTTGCTGAAGAACGAACGCGAGACGTCCACGCGGAATTTCACCGTCTGGCCGGAGATCGCTTGCGGCGTCAGCTTCAGCGTCACGCCCGCATCGATCGGCTGGATCGTGCCGAGATTGACGCCGCTGGTTTCCAGATTGACCGTCTGCCCGACGAAGAACGTCGACTCTTCGCTGAGATAGGCTGTCAGGGTGGGCCGCGCGAGCACGTTGTAGCTCTCGCCCGTGCGATTGAAGATGTTGAGATTGTAGTCGAGCTGCGGCACCGAAATCTTCTGCGTGATGGTGCGCTGAAACGAGTCCGGTCCGCCGGTGATCGTCGATCCCGTTGCCGAGTTGTCGTAACCGTATTGCAGTCGCAAACCGTCGAGCAGGTTCAGTCCGCGTCCCGTATCGCGCACATTGTCCGACAAGATGATCGTGACCTCGGCCAGCATCTGGTTCGGCAGCGCGGCTTCCGGCGCCTCCGGTTGTGCTTCTGAAGGGGCGGGCGCGTTGTCCAGCGCCGCCGTGCGAACCAACTGCGCCGAACGCAGTTTCAGCGGCTCGGCGTTCGCACCGCCAATCTGCGCATACGACGTGCAGTAGCGCGCCGCTGCCGCCGCATCGCCGTTGGCGGCTGACACCAGTGCTGCCACGCGCACCGCATGCGCATCGTTCGGTGCCAGCCGTGCCGCGCGATCCGCCGCGACCTGCGCCAGGCCCGGATCGCCGCCATAGTAGGCCGAAGCGGCGAGGGCGCTCAGCGCCCGCGGATCGTCCGGCTGGTTCATCGCCGCCGCCGCGAACTGCTCCTGCGCCTCACCCCAATTGCCCCGCTCGAAATCGAGACTGCCGAGCATGTAATGCGCCCAGTAGTCGTTCGGCGCGAATTTCAGAGCCGCCAGATACCCAACCCGCGCCAGCTCGAACGACTTGGTATCGCCGCCCTCGGCCGCGAGATGATGCGCGTACGCGTTGACGAACTGCAGATGCGCATCGCGCGGATCGCGCCGCAGCCCATCCGCCGCGACGTCGCGTGCGCGGGCATAGTCGCCCTGACGCACGAACCCTGCTGCGTCGCGCACGTCTTTGTCCGCCGCCTGCGCACCAACCGAGGCTAGCGTCGAAACCGCAACCACCACAGCGATCATCCCAAAACGCATCTGAACTCTCCTATCGCTGCACCGGTACGGCTGATGGCTTCACCACGCAGCGGTCCGTGGCCTGTTGAGCGTCGATCTTCAGAACCGGCAGTGCCGCGGGGCAGGTTGTGGGCAGAAACCCCACACTCACCGGACCGCTAGGCAGCATCGTTGGTCCGCACACGTCGCGCCCCGCCTGCACGATCAACCGCGCATGCGAGGCATCGCTGCATACCGGCGCCGCACGGTCGGGGATCGCCGGCTGCTGCTCAGCACGCGCGGATGGCAGCGCGAACAACGCGAGGAATGTGAGAACCAATCGGATGCTGCCGGTCATGGCGGCACCATCGGAAAATGCTGTGATGTCAGAAACAGCCGGACGGCTCATCCAACCGGCCGATAGCCGTCAGCGCGCGATCGGCAACTCGAGGAAGAACGCCGCGCCGTGCTGCCAACGCGCATCGTAATCCGCGCGTCCGTCCATTAGTGCCGCGAGGCGCCGCGATGAAGCGAGGCCAAGTCCCATCCCGCCCTTGCCCCGCGACTCCGCTCCCTGCGCATACTCTTCGAACAGCAGCGGAATGTCGTCGCCAGCCACGCCCGCGCCATCGTCCAGCACATAGATGCGAAGCCGAGCACCATGCCGCCGCGCCCCGATCAGGATCGTCTCGCACCGCGCATGGCGCAGCGCGTTCTGCACGAAGTTGCGCAGGATGCGGATGCTCAGATTGATATCCGCCGCGACCTCGGCGCTGCTGGCGACGGTGCGAATCGCAACGCCTTGGACCGCTGCAATCGGCGCCACCTCCGCCGCCACGCGCGACACAAGCCGCTCCACCGGCTCGGCCGTGCACCGCGCCTCAACGCCACCTGCGTCCAGCCGCAGATGATCGAGGATCTGGTCGAGCAGCGCGTTCGTCTCTCCGAACGCCATCCGCGCGCCATCAAACGCCTGCAGCCGGGCCTCCGCATCGCGGCCCTTGACCGACTGATCGAAGAACAGCGCCGCTGCCTGCAGCGGCTGTCGCAGATCGTGCGTGGCTGCCGCGATGAAGCGGTTCTTCGCCGTTTGTGCCAACGTCACTTTATCCAGTGCTGCCGCGAGATCGCTCGATGCCGTCTCCGCTTGAATGCGCGCGCGAATGGCCGACCGCATCGCCTGTTTCAGCGCCACCGCCAGCCCCATCATCATCGCGCCATAGGCGAGCAGGAACAGTGCGATCGGCGTGGAGTAAGGCCCCGGCGCAATGAAGAAGAACGCCGACGTCGATCCGAAGATGGCGATCACGCCGTACGCGACGGTGTAGAGCGACTCCGCCGTCGCGATCACCTGTCCGGCGACCGCGGCGGCGTAGAAGATCACCATCACCAGCCGCAGATGCTCGCTCGCAAACGGCAGCAAAATCCACACGCTCGCGGCAATCGCGGTGTCGTACAGAACGGCGACGATCTTGCCGACCGGCGACCAGATGCGAACGATCTGATCGTCGTTCGGCTTCAGATACAGCACCAGCCCCGGCACCACGGCCATGATCACGATCACCGCCGCCATCGGCCCGGTCCACGACCACAGCCGCGACGACGGCATGATCGGCTCGAACAATGTGTGCACGAAGGCGAGGGTGCCGAGCAGCAGGATCGTGAACGACCCCGCCGCCAGGAATTCGAGGCGCGATTCCGCACCGCGCACCTTGGTGAAATCGTCCTGCTCGATGGTGGTCATGCGTCCTTCGCCACGGCCAGCATCGGCCAGTTGAGGGAGCCACTCAATCCCATGTCCGCCATCCGGGCGTCCGTCAACCGGCTCATGCGTCCGGGCGATTTCAACCTGTGGTCCCGAGCCAATTCTCACCGCCCTGAACCGGGCATCCGCCCACCAGGAGGAGAAAATGAAACACATCCATACCCAATCGCTGAAAGGCCTCGGCCTCGCCGGTGTACTTGCCGGCACCGTCATGGCCGTCAGCTCACCCGCCCAGGCCGGCTATGAGTTCGCCACGCCCGCGGGCTTCTGCAGCAACAAGATCGATCGTCCCGGCGACGGCTCCGACCTGCGCCTGCCCATCGGCACGGTCGATGTCGAGTTCTGGGGCTTCGGTCTCGATACCGCGAGCAGCGTCTCGGTATCGAATGTCGATGGCACGGGCACGACGGCCGCCCGCATCATGAGCCGGCACGGTGGCGCTGAAAACAATTCCAAAGGCTGCGGCGCAATCGGCTCCATTGTGATCCGCCTGACGAATGGCCCCGACACCATCACCAGCGGCTATCACAAGCGCCTCAACATCGGCACGGCGTCGGACTCGCGCGTCGCGCTCTCGATCCGCCGGATCCCAAAGCAGGACAGGCTGACCTGGGGTTCGGTCGAACGTCTCAGCTGCCTCGGCACGCGCACTGTGCAGGACAACAACCACACGATGATCATCCAGTTGCCGCCGGGCCATCGCGATGACCACAGCAACTGCAGCGGTACTGCTCTGATCCTCGACCACGGCTCGAGCGAAGACTTCCAGGTCGATGTAAGGGCACCATTCAATCTGCATTTCAACGGCCTGCCGGCGGGCACGTCGGCGGATGCCGCTTCGCTGGAATCCGCTTACACGCCAACGGGCACGGTGAAGATCAATCTCAACGCGGCCACGATCCGTGCAATCACGACGCCGCTGATTGGCACCATCTCGGTTGCCGGTCCGAACAACCTCACCTCCAATACTGTGCGCTTGGAAATCCGGCCGCAGCTGGGACAGGGGCTGTCCGCTTTGACCGCGTCGCCGTCTTCAATTTCGGTAGGCGACCTTGTCGATATCGGTGCCCAGATCGCATCGGTGGCCGGTCCGGGCGGACAACCGCTCGACTTCACCGCAACCACGGCGGCGTGTTGGGATCTTGCTCAGTTCGCAGACTCACCGCGTTTGGCGGACCCAAGTTTCCATACCTTCAGCATCACAGCCGGCCAGACGATTGGCTCGATCTCTCTGCGCTCGCTGTCAGGCCAGGGATGCGCCGCTAAGGGCACCGGCGCGCGCCACACCGTGAAGGTTTTCATTCCCGGCACCGATCCGGTGAGTTGCCCCTTGGCCACCTGCCGCACGGTGAGCGTCAACGTGGTCTCTCGCGCGGATTAAGTTGATACGCAGAGAGGAAAAGCCGGGCGGCGATTGCTGCCCGGCTTTTTTCTATTTGTCGAGCAACCCGCTCTCGCGCGCATGCAACGCCGCTTCCGTGCGGTTGGCGGCACCGAATGCCGCAATGATGTTCGCGACATGCGTTTTGACGGTGGAAGGCGAGAGATCGAGAGCCTTGGCGATTTCCTTGTTCGAGCGTCCCTGCGCCATCAGTTTCACCACATCGCGCTGCCGCTCGCTGATCCGGCCATAGGCGGCCTGAAAGTTTGGTTTGGTCTCAGCCGACGCCGGCGCTCTTGCACTCGGCGCCGCCGCGATCCGTTCGCCGGATGCCAACTCCGCCACCCGCGGCGGCAGGTACCGCCCGCCCGCCATCACCAACCGGATCGCCGCTTCCACAACACCGGGCTCGGCCGTCTTGGGCACAAACCCATCGACGCCGATGCGCAGCACCGCGAGCAGGTCTTCATCCGACTCCGATCCGCTGATTACGACGATCTTCGCTTCCGGCGCCCGCGCGCGAATGCCTGCCAGCCCGTCCAGCGGCGTTGCCCCCGGCATGTGCAGATCGACGAGGCACAGGACAATCTCGTCCTCCTCCTCGGCCAGCCGCCAGGCTTCGGTAAAGTCGCGCGCCGGGATCGCTGCGTGTTCCGGCACCAGGCTTCCCGCCGTCGCGCAAAGAGCCGTCCGGACCAGCGGATGATCGTCGCAAACAAGAATGGTCATGCGAACTTACCCCCGGCTTGATTGGGCCGGTTTCGGCCTTACCTTTCAACACTCTTGGCCTCGGCCAGATGGCTGAGCCGTAGGCTGGACCGTTAACCGGCCGCTTGCTAGAACCAGCGCCGCTGATTTGCAGGCAAAATATGTCAGGCCATTGGGACCATTCGCGAATTCGCCGCCCGGCTCTGCGCCGGGGGCTGTGACGCACGCCCATCGGTGACGGAGGCCGGGACGACCGCCCCAACCCCTGACGAAAGCCTGAAGAACCGATGACCACCGCAGACTCCGAATCGACCGCACGCGACTATCGCGCCACCCTGTTCCTTCCGAAGACGGATTTCCCCATGAAGGCGGGCCTGCCACAGGCCGAGCCGCAATGGCTGGCCCGCTGGGAAGGCACCGATCTCTATGGCCGCATCCGCAAGGCCGCGAAGGGCCGCCCGCTCTTTGTGCTGCATGATGGCCCACCGTATGCGAACGGCGAGATTCACTCCGGCACCGGCCTCAACAAGGTGCTGAAGGACATCGTCGTGCGATCGCGCGGCTTCCTCGGTTATGACGCGCCCTACATCCCCGGCTGGGACTGCCACGGTCTTCCGATCGAATGGAAGATCGAGGAGAAGTACCGCAAGGAAGGCAAGTCGAAGGACGACGTCCCGATCGAGCAGCTCCGCAAGGATTGCCGCGACTTCGCCAATCACTGGATCGACGTGCAGCGCGCGCAGTTCAAGCGCCTTGGCTGCATGGGCCAGTGGGACAAACCGTACACGACGATGGACTACCGCGCCGAAGCGGTGATCGCGCGCGAGCTGCACAAGTTCGTCGACAACAAGCTGCTCTATCGCGGCTTCCGCCCGGTGATGTGGTCACCGGTCGAAAAGACCGCGCTCGCCGAAGCCGAGGTCGAGTATCACGAGAAGACCTCGCCGACGATCTATGTGAAATTCCCGGTCGTCAAAGGCTCGGACTCGCTCAAGGACACGAGCATCGTCATCTGGACGACGACCCCGTGGACCATGCCGGGCAACCGCGCCATCGCCTATTCGCCGTCGCTCGACTACGCCGTCTATGAAGTGATGGCAGCGGAAGAGGGCGCGCTCGCGAAAGTGGGTGAGAAGATCGCGCTCGCCGATGCGCTCGCGGATCAGACGGCCAAGCACGCCAAGATCACGCTGAAGCGTCTGCACAATGCCGATGTGAAAGACGCCGTCGCCGCGCATCCGTTCCGTGGTAAGGGTTACGAGTTCGATGTCCCGCTGCTGCCCGGCGATCACGTCACCGCCGACACCGGTACCGGCTTCGTGCACACCGCACCCGGCCACGGCGAAGAAGACTTCGCGCTGATGATGGATCTGTTCCCCGGCTACGCCGCGAACAATCCTGACGCGTTTGCGGTCGTGAAAGAAGACGGCTCCTTCTCTGCCAACGTCCCGATGTTCGCCGGCAAGTTCATCCTGTCGCGCGACGGCAAGAAGGACGGCGATGCCAACGGCGCAGTGATCAAGGAATTGATCGACAGCGGCCGCCTGCTCGCCAAGGGCACGCTGCGCCACTCCTATCCGCATTCCTGGCGCTCCAAAGCGCCGGTGATCTTCCGCGCGACCGCACAGTGGTTTGCCGCGATGGACAAAGATCTTCCCGGCGGCGGCACCTTGCGTGAGCGCGCGATGAAAGCCATCGGCGACACCAAGTGGTATCCCGCCAGCGGCGAGAACCGCATCGGTGGCATGGTGAAGGATCGTCCCGACTGGGTGCTCTCGCGCCAGCGCGCGTGGGGCGTTCCGCTCGCAATCTTCGTCAACCGGAAGACGCAGGAAATCCTGAACGACGCCAACGTGAACACGCGCATCGGCGATGCCTTCCACAACGAAGGTGCGGACGCGTGGTTCAAGCCGGACTCGGCTGCCCGCTTCCTCGGCAACGAATACGACCCCGCCGAGTACGAGCAGGTGAAAGACATTCTCGACGTCTGGTTCGACTCCGGCTCGACGCACGTCTTCACGGTCGAGCAGCCGCTCGAGCCGGAATGGCCGCAGAAGGATCATGCCGACCTCTATCTCGA
This sequence comes from Rhizomicrobium sp., assembly GCA_036263395.1. Lineage (GTDB taxonomy): Bacteria > Pseudomonadota > Alphaproteobacteria > Micropepsales > Micropepsaceae > Rhizomicrobium. Next base: position 8,459 of record DATAHD010000227.1, read on the forward strand.
AGGCTCGGACCAGCATCGCGGCTGGTTCCAGTCGTCGTTGCTGGAAAGCTGCGCCACGCGTGGCCGCGCGCCCTACGATGAAGTGCTGACGGCCGGCTTCGTGCTCGACCGCGAAGGCGACAAGATGTCGAAGTCGGTCGGCAACGTGATCCTGCCGCAGGCTGTCGCCGACAAGAACGGCGCCGACATTTTCCGTCTCTGGGTGGCGTCATCCGACTTCACGCAAGACCTGCGCATGGGCAGCGACATCATCCAGGCAAACAGCGACGCCTATCGCCGCCTGCGCAACACGATCCGCTTCATGCTCGCGAACCTCGACGGTTTCGACGAGAGCGAGCGCCTGCCGTTTGAACAGATGCCGGAGCTGGAGCGCTACATCCTCGCGCGTCTTGCCGATCTCGATGAGATCGTGCGCGCCTCGTACAAGACCTACGACTTCAACCGGGTCTACACGACACTGTTCTCGTTCTGCACGAACGAGCTGTCGGCCTTCTACTTCGACATCCGCAAGGATGGCCTGTACTGCGACGGTGCAACGTCGATCCGCCGCCGCGCCACGCGCACGGTGACGGATGAGGCCTTCCGCCGGATCGTGACGTGGTTCGCACCGATCCTGTGTTTCACGATGGAGGAAGCTTGGCTCCTGCGCTTCCCGGGCGAGAACAACAGCGTGCATCTTGAACTCTTCCCGGAAACGCCGAAGGCGTGGAACGACGAGGCTCTCGTCAAGAAATGGGACCGCGTTCGCGACCTGCGCCGTGTCGTCACCGGCGCACTCGAAGTTGCGCGCCGTGACAAGACCATCGGCGCCAGCCTCGAAGCTGCCCCGGTTCTCTACGTGTCGGAAGACGATGCGAAGGTGCTGAACGGTGTCGATCTGGCCGAGATCGCCATCACCTCTGACGCGCACATCTCGACTGAGACGCCGCCGGCTGACGCCTTCAAGCTGACCGACGTGGCGGATGCGGCTGCCGTCTTCCACCATGCGTCCGGTGAGAAGTGCGCCCGCTGCTGGATGATCCTGCCGGAGGTCGGCAAGAACCCGCGTCACGACGACCTGTGCAACCGCTGCTCGGATGCGGTGGATGGTCTCGCCGGGGCCGCGGCATGAAGCTGAACGACATCGCGCCCCGGGAACTTGGGGTGATCGCGGCTGTGGTGGCGCTGTTCGCCGACCAGTGCACCAAGCTGCTGATGCTCTACGCTTTAGGCTTCGCCAACATGCAGGCAGGCGAGAACGTCCCGGTATTGCCGTTCTTTAACCTTGTGATGGTGTGGAATCCGGGCGTTTCGTATGGTCTCTTCCCGGCGCACAGCGCGCTCGGAACGGCCGCGCTGGTGCTGTTTTCCTTCGCCGCGATCGTCGGCCTCAGCTGGTGGCTGTGGCATACCGACCGGCGGACCGTGGCCCTCGGTCTTGGACTTGTGATCGGCGGCGCCATCGGTAACAACCTGATCGACCGCCTTATTTACGGCAAAGTTGCGGACTTTTTTCACTTTCACGGCTTCGGCTATGACTGGTATGTCTTCAACATCGCCGACGTAACGATAACCCTCGGTGTGATCGCGCTCTTGTACGACGCGTTGCTGCGGCCCGAGGCGCAGCCCAACAGTGGCAAGAGCCAGGTGGAGTAGTCATGAAGATCGGAAATCGCACCCGCTTTGCCACTGGTTCGTCGTTGCTCCTGACGGCCGTTGTGCTGGGCGGCTGCGGCAGCCTGCGCGACGCCGTCGGCGCCAACAAGCAGGCGCCGGATGAGTTCGCCGTCGTCACCAAGGCGCCGCTGGTCATTCCGCCGGACTTCAACCTGCGTCCGCCGTCCCCCGGCGCGCCGCCGACCAACCAGCTCTCGCCGACCAATTCCGCACAGGCGGCGCTCTACGCCACCGATCCGGTTAGCACCGCAGCGGCGATCCCGGGCAATATGAGCCAGGGTGAAAAGCTGCTTCTCGCCTATGCCAACGCGGCCACCGCCGACTCTAGCATTCGCCAGCTGATCGCCGCCGACAACCGCAACCTGCAGCCGGCCGACGAAGGCTTCACCGATTCGCTGATGTTCTGGCAGAAGTCGGGTACTGCGTCGGGCGATCAGGGCGTTGATGCCGATGCAGAGGCCAAGCGCCTGTCGCAGTCGGGCGCGACGCCTGCCGCACCGCCGCCCGCCAGCGCCGATCAATCGATCCAAAAGGATGACGGCACGAACAATGCCCACTAAGGCACGCCTGTGCGCGTCCTTGGTGGCTTGTGCGACGCTGGTCCTGTCGCTTCAAGCGCGCGCAGATAGTCCGAAGGTTTTCCAGTTCGCCCTGCAGAACGGCATGCAGGTGGTCGTGGTGCCGGACCATCGCGCGCCCGTCGTGACCCAGATGCTGTGGTTTCGCGTCGGCGGTGTCGACGACCCGCCGGGCATCTCCGGCCTTGCGCATTTCTTCGAGCACATGATGTTTCGCGGCACCAAGGCGGTGCCGGGTGAGGGCTTTGCCCAGACCATCGCGCGCAACGGCGGTGTCGATAACGCCGAGACGACGCACGACTACACACTGTTCTACGAACAGATCGCCAAGGATCGTCTGCCGCTTGCCATGCAGCTCGAGGCCGATCGCATGGTGAACCTCGATCTATCCGACACCAACGTGATGACAGAGCGCAACGTCGTCGCCGAAGAGCGCCGCATGCGCGTCGACAACGATCCGCAGTCGATGCTCGGCGAACAGATGTCGGCACAGCTTTATATGGGCCATCCCTACGGCCGCCCGGTGATCGGCTGGATGGAAGAGATCAAGCACATCGACCGGCTGTCGGCGCGCGACTTTTATCGCCACCACTACGCGCCCAATAACGCGATCCTCGTTCTTGCCGGCGACATCACGCCGGACGAAGCGCGCAAGGCCGCCCAGACCGGTTATGGCAAAGTCCCCGCCCGTGAACTCTCGCCGCGCTGGGATTTCGCACAGCCGCCGCGCATGGGCGAAACCCGCCTGTCGGTTACGCGCTCCGATGCCAAGCTTCCGGTGATGGCCCGCAGCTATCGCGTGAAGAGCTATACCGAAGCGCGTCCCGGCGAAGCCGAGGCGCTGGAAGTCTACGCCGCGTTGCTCGGCGGCGACGTCAACAGCACGCTCTATCGCAAGCTGGTCGTCGAGAAGAAGATCGCCGTCGAAGCGGGCGCGTCTTACGACGGCATGACGCGCGACTCCGGTGAGTTCAGCCTCTACGCCGTGCCGCGCCCGGGTGTCAGTTTGGAGGCGCTCGAACGCGCGATGGATGCCGTCATCGCGGACCAACTCGCGCGCCCGATCGATGCCGCCGCGCTGACGCGCACAAAGACCCAACTCATCGCCAGCGCGATCTATCGCAAGGATAGCCAATATGCTATGGCACAGGCGTACGGCCAGGCGCTGGTCATCGGTCTGACCGTTGATGATGTCGACGAATGGCCCGCGCGTATTCGTGCCGTTAGCGCCGATGCCGTGCGCAAAGCGGGCGCCAGCCTCAACCGCCGCGAAGCCGTGACGGCCTACCTCAAGCCGGCGTCCGCACTGGCTCCGGCGCGCCGTCCGCCGCAGAAACAAGCGAGCGCCAAACCATGACGCTCCGCACGCTTTTCACAGCCGCACTCTTCGCCGTGGCGCTTGCCGCACCGGCGGAGGCCGTGAACGTCAAATCGCTCCCCGCACCGAAGGGCGAGATGGTTTGGTTTGCCGAGGACCACACCTTGCCGATGGTGGCGATGGTCGCGTCCTTCCCGGCGGGGGCCGCCTACGATCCGCGCGGTAAGGATGGTCTCGCCGCGTTCGCCGCCTCGCTCCTCGATGAAGGCGCCGGCAACCTTAATTCCAACGCCTTCCACGAAGCGCTCGCCAACAAGGCGATCCAGCTTTCAGTCTCTCCGGGCCGCGACGAGATGGTGGTCTCGCTCGTGACCCTGAAGGAGAACGCGCCCGAAGCGTTCCGCCTGCTCGGCATGGCGCTGACCAAGCCGCATTTCGAAGGCGATGCCGTCTCTCGCGTTCGCGCCCAAATCCTTGCCGGGATCGAGCAGGGCGAGGAAGACCCGTCCACCGTTGCCGCCAAGGCGTTTTCGAAAATCTATTTCGGCGGACATCCCTACGCGCACTCGGTCAGTGGTTCGCCGCAGACGCTTGCCGCCATCTCGCAGAAGGACCTACACGCCTTCGCGCGCTCGCACTGGGTTCGTGGCGGTCTGAAGATTGCTGTCGCTGGTGACGTGACTGCGGCCCAACTGACACAGCTTCTGAATACCGCGTTCGGCGGGCTGCCGGATCGTACGCCGCCGAATGTGCCGTGGCCCGGCAAGGTCGGCTCGCCCGGCGTTCACGTCATCAAGATGCCGGTGCCGCAGCCGACGGTGATCTTCGCGCTGCCTGGCCTGATGCGCAGCGACAAGGACTTCCTGCCCGGCTTTGTTGCCAACTACATCGTGGGCGGCGGTGGCTTCTCTTCGCGCCTGATGACCGAGGTGCGCGCCAATCGTGGTCTCACCTACGGCATCTCGACCGGCCTCGACGTTTATCGCCGCGCCGGTGTTTTCACCGGCCAGGTTGCCACCCGCGCCGAGGCCGTGAAGGAAACCATCGACGTCACCCGCCAGACGCTGAAGGACTTCGCCGCCAAAGGGCCGACACCGAAGGAATTGGCCGACGCCAAAACCTACCTTACCGGCTCCTACCCGCTGTCCTACGCATCCAACGCCGACATCGCGAGCCAGCTCAGCTCGTTCATGCGCATCGGTCTGCCGATCGATTATGTGACCAAGCGAAACCAGCTGATCGACGCCATCACCATTGACGACGTGAAGCGCGTTTCCGCCCGCCTGTTCGATCCGGCGAAGATGACCATCGTTGTCGCAGGAACGCCGGTGGAACCAAACGCCCGGCCGAAGCCTTCCGCTCCAGCCGGACCGCAGAAACCCGGCAAACCCGCCCCCAAATAGGGCCTTCCGTTCTTGTTGACGGCAGGAAACGGGTGGGTTCGTCGCCACACCGTGATGCTAGGATATGCCATGTCAGAATCGTTGCCCTTTTCCGTCTCCCTCGACCTCGCATTCGGCGGCGCGCTTTCGCGCAGCGCCTATGACACGGCACTGAAAGACGCCCGCAGCCAGCTCCAGTGGCTGCGCGATCAGCACGAGGCCGGTGCCCTCGAACTGCTCGCGCTGCCGAAGCGCACTGACGATCTCGCGGCAGCAGAAGCCATCGCACCGAAATTCCTCGAGAACACGACCGATATCGTCGTCCTCGGCATCGGCGGCTCCAGCCTCGGCGGTCAGGCCCTCGCGGAGCTTCGCCCGCGTGGCGCCACACCGCGGGTGATCTTCACCGACAACCCGGACCCCTACAGCTACACCGAGGCTCTCGCGCATTACGACCTGCGCACGACGCGCTTCATCGCGATCTCGAAGTCGGGTGGCACGCCGGAAACATTGGCGCAGGTTCTCGCCGCCGCCGACGCCATCGATAAAGCCGGTGGCGGTAAATACATGAAGCACCACTTCGTCGCGATCACGGAGCCGCACGACAGCGCCCTGCGCAAGTTCGCGACCGGCATCGGCGCGCCGGTGCTCGATCATCCCGAAGGCATCGGAGGCCGTTACTCCGTGATGACGCTCGTCGGCATGTTCCCGGCGATGCTCATGGGCCTCAACGCCAAAGCGTTCCGCGAAGGCGCTGCTGCAGTGCTCGATCCGATCCTTGCGGGTGCCAACGATGCGCCGGCGGCCGATGGATCCGCGCTCAACTTCGCCGCCATGCAAAGCCATCTGCATGAGACGGTGATCTGGCCCTACGCCGACAAGCTCAAAACCTTCGGCGGCTGGTTCCGTCAGCTCTGGGCCGAAAGCCTTGGCAAGGACGGCAAGGGCAACACCGCAACCGCACCGCTCGGCCCGGTCGATCAGCATAGCCAGCTACAGCTCTATCTCGGCGGCCCGAACGACAAGCTTTACACGATCGTCACGACCGACATGAAAGGGCAGGGACCAATCGTCCCGAAGG
>DATAHD010000228.1:0-3772 GCA_036263395.1 Rhizomicrobium sp.
GCGGTCAGATCGCGCTTCGATTGCTCGAACACCGCCTTCGCGTGGCTGAAGGTGCGGAAGCCGTCGATGCCGTGATAGCTGCCCATGCCGCTCGGACCGACGCCGCCGAACGGCAGGTCTTCCATCGACACATGCATCACCGTGTCGTTGACCGTCACGCCGCCGCTGGTCGTGCGCGTCAGTACGCGCTCCTGCTCCGCCTTGTCGTCGCCGAAGTAATAGAGGCCGAGCGGACGCGCGTGATCGTTCACATAGTCCACCGCCTCCGTCACATCGCTGTATGTCTTCACCGGCAGCAACGGTCCGAAGATTTCGTCCTTCATGATCGCCATGTCGTCGGTCGGGTTGAGGACCAGCGTCGGCGGGATCTTGTGATAGGGCTGCTGGCGGAAATCCTCTTTCGCCGGATTGAGCTCGACAATCTCCGCGCCCTTCGCCTTCGCATCGTCGATGTATCCTTGCAGGCGATCGTAGTGCCGCTGGTTGATCACCGACGTGTAATCCGGATTGTCCTTGATCGTTGGGAACATCGCAGCAATCGCGGCCCCCGCGGCGCTGACGAACTCGCCCGCCCGCTCCTTCGGCACCATCACATAGTCGGGCGCCAGACAGATCTGCCCGGCGTTCAGCGTCTTGCCCATCATCACGCGCTTGGCGGCGAGATCCATGTTCGCCGTCTTGCTGACGATCACCGGCGACTTTCCGCCCAGCTCCAATGTCGTGGGCACCAAATTCTCCGCCGCCGCCTTCATCACGTGATAGGCGATCGACGTCGCCCCGGTGAACAGCAGGTGGTCGAACGCCAGCTTCGAGAACGCCCCGCCGACATCGGCGCCGCCCAGGCACACCGCCACTTCGGTCTCGTCATAGGCAGAGGCGAACATCCGCGCCATCAGGTCCGACGTCCGCGGCGTGTACTCGCTCGGCTTGATCATGGTGCGATTGCCGGCGGCGAAGATGCCTGCCAGCGGTGTGAAGGTCAGGTTCACCGGGAAATTCCACGGCGCGATCACGCCGACCACGCCCTTGGGCTGATAGTCGACATACGCCTTGGCACCCATGAAGCCCAGGATCGCCGGCGTCACCTTGCGCTTCTCGCGCTTCATCCACTTGTGCAGGTTTTCCTTCGCGTATTTCAGCGGCGCGATGGACCCCGATACATCAGTCAGCAGCGAGGCATGAACGGAGCGGTGGCCGAAGTCCTCACGCAGCGCATCCGCGATGGCGTCCTTGTGCCCAACCAGAAGGCCGATCGCCCGGTCGATCCAGTCGATGCGCTTTTCTGCGCTGGGCGGGCCGTCTTTGATATGGGCGCGCTTCTGGCGGGCCAGGATGTCCTGCATCCTCTGGGCGGTATCGGCAGGACGGGCTTCGGCGGCACTCATGGGTTGCGCTCCTCTGAAAGGGCTCACTTAGGTAGGAAAACCGGGCGTTTTTGACAGTTAATCAGCGCAAATACCGCGCGTCCAGCGGTTCCATTTAACGGTTTCTTACGGACCCGCCGCCGAAACTAACAGTGTAAGGCCCCACTCCAATCGGGGCCAACGGGTATGGGCTGGAGAAGACGTTGCAACAACGCGAACAGGCGCTGGCCAAGACGGCATTCGCTTTGATGGCGGAATGCAAGGTCATACCTACGCCCGACAATTACGAGCTCTTCTTCCACTACGCGACCGGCACCGATCCGAACCTCGCGCGGATGATGGGTGAAGCGATTGCGGCCCGCCGTCCCTTCACACCGGAAAAGCTCGAACTTCTGCGCCGCCAGAGTCTGGCGAGCGCCAAGGCGCGCCACGCCGTCGAGACGATGGGCGAAGGCATGAGCAATGCCCTCGAACAGGTCCTCGACAAGATCGGCGCCGCCGGCCGCGATGCCGAGGCCTACGGTCAGAAGCTGTCCGCCGCACAAGGCGAGATGGATGCCAGCAATTCGCCGGAAGGCATGCAGAAGGTCATCGAAGGCCTCGTCGCGGCGACGCGCGCGATGGAGCAACGTACCCGCAATCTCGAAGACGAATTGCAGCGTTCGAGTCATGAGATCAAGGATCTCAAGACCAAGCTCGACGATGTGCGCAAGGAAAGCCTCACCGATCCCTTGACCGGTGTCGCCAACCGCAAGGCGTTCGACGTCGAACTCGCGAGCGCGACGATGCAGTCGGCCCACACCGGCGAGCCTGTGTCGCTGTTGATGTGCGACATCGACCACTTCAAGAATTTCAACGACACCTGGGGTCATCAGACAGGCGATCAGGTTCTGCGTCTCGTCGCCAACTGTCTCTCCGAGAACGTGAAGGGCCGAGATACCGCTGCGCGCTACGGCGGTGAGGAGTTCGCCGTCATCCTGCGCAACACGCAGGTCGAGCACGCCGTCAAACTGGCGAACCAGATCCGTCTCAGTGTCGAGACCAAGAAGCTCGTCAAGAAGTCGACCGGCGAAACGCTCGGCCGCATGACGATCTCCATCGGTGTCGCGCAATTCGCATCCGGCGAAGCGCCCGGCGACTTCGTGCAGCGTGCCGACGCCTGCCTCTACGCCGCCAAACATGCGGGCCGGAACACCGTCATCGGCGAAGACGACCCCATCGAAACAAGCGATGGCGAGCCCGCCGCGGCCTAACGCTACGGCACACTTCCCATTGCCGGGATAACGCCTATTCTCCGCTCCTCATTTTGCCCACGAGGAGCCCATGCGCACCGATTTCGACCGCGCCTATGTCGAAGGCCACGGCAACATCGCCGTCCTGAAACTCAACCATCCCGAAGTGCTGAACGCGGCGTCGCTGCGTCTGGTCACGGGTGCGGCGCGCGCGCTGGACTTCATCTCCAAGCCCGACAGCGGTTTCCGCTGCGTGGTGCTGACCGGTGAAGGCCGCGGCTTCTGCTCCGGCGCGAACCTTGCCGAACGCGGCGCTGGCGAGACCGAGCCGCCGGCGTTCCACGCGCTCGAAACCGTCTATCACCCGTTCCTGCGCAAGATGCGCGACCTACGCATGCCGATCATCACCGCGGTGAACGGCGCTGCCGCCGGCGTCGGCATGAGCATCGCGCTCATGGGCGACCTCGTGCTCGCGGGCAAGTCGTCCTACTTCCTGCAAGCGTTCGCCCGCATCGGCCTTGTGCCCGATGGCGGCTCGACCTGGATACTGCCGCGCCTCATTGGCCTCGCCCGCGCGAAAGAGCTTTCGCTCCTCGCCGAGAAGCTTCCGGCCGAACAGGCGCTCGAATGGGGCCTCATCAACCGCGTGGTCGATGATGCCGCATTGCTCGACGAAGCGCTGGCCTATGCCAAGCGCATCGCCGACGGCCCCACCCTGTCGCTGTCGGAAATCCGCCGCCTCTACTGGGCGAGCCCGCACAACACCTACGAACAGCAGCTCGATCTGGAAAAGCAGATCCAGGACAAGCAGGGCCGCACGGCAGACTTCGCCGAAGGCGTGCGCGCGTTCCTGGAAAAGCGGACGGCAAACTTCACCGGCAAGTAGAGAAGACGCTGGGGCGCGGCGGACGTGAAAATCCCCGCGCCCTTCGCGCAAAACCTGCGTTTTCAGCAACAAACCCGCGCATCGCATAGGGTTTTCCGCAATTTATGTCTGCTCGCGGGCGCGTGACTTGCGCCTGCCCCGCCCTTTGGGGCTATGTGCATCCAAATCCGGCGCGAGCGCCCGCTTCCGCGCCCCTTTGGAGACACTCCCTTTATGCGCAAAAGCCTTGTGATCCTGACCGGCCTGCTCATGGCCGGCTGCTCGATGAACAGCAAGCCCGCCGAAGCCCC
>DATAHD010000229.1:0-1866 GCA_036263395.1 Rhizomicrobium sp.
CGCCAAGCCCCAACGTCGTGAAGTTCTCCGCCGAGTAGTACATGTAATCCTTCCACCCGACGGCGCGTCCGGCGAAGTCGCCGATGTCGAACACCGCGTCGCCCAGCCAGTAGACGAAGCCGTACAGCCCGATCTCGACGAGGTGCAGGAACATCACGCTGAAGATGACGATCAGCGTGTTGTTGCGCGCGCCCTGTCGCTTCTCATGCTGCGCAATGCGCGAGGTCAGCTTCAGGCCCTCATAGTGAAACAGCACCGTTCCCGCGATCAGCAGGATCGCGAGAAGCACCGACAGCAGGAAACCGCTCACGCGCTCAGCGCCTTCGCCAGGATCGGCAGGCTCACATCCATGCGGTAATCGACGGAGGAGTGATTGTCCGGAAACTCCTCATACGTGTGCGTGACGCCCATCTCGCCAAGCCGCCGATGCATCCGGCGCGCGCCGTAGATCAGGTTGTACTGATCGACATCGCCGCAATCGATGTAGAGCGCCTTCAGCGTCTTCAGCCCTTCGCCGTGCGTCTCCACCATCGACAGCGGATCCCATTTCAGCCAGTTGGCCCAGCGGTCGGGAATGATCTCGCAGGTGTCGAGCGTCACCGGCAACCGAATGCCGTACGGCCCGTTCGGATCGGGATCGAAGCTCGCGGCCTGCGCGAAGATCATGATGATATGGCCGTCGCTGTCCTTGGTCTTCTGTGCGTTCCAGAAGCCGTCGACCCACGCCTTGATGTCCGGCGTCTTCGCCAGCGCGCGCAGCACCGGCACGAACTCGTGGCGATAAAGCAGCTCGAACCCCATATCGCCCGAATGCACCGCCGCTGCGCTCCAGAAGTCGGGATGCAACAGCACATGCACCATCGAGCCGTAGCCGCCGCTCGACTTGCCGAACAGCCCGCGCTTGCCCGCGCCGCCACAGCCGAACTCGCTCTCGACGAACGGCACCATCTCCTCGCGCAGGAAGTCGTCCCACCGGCCCATCGCGGCGGAGTTCACATACTGGTTGCCGCCCAGCCGCGTGAAGCAGTCGGGAAACGCCATCACGCACGGCGCCATCGCACCGCTCGCGATCAGCCGGTCCAACCGCTCCGGCACGTTCTCGCCGAAGTTCTTCCAGTTGGTGTGCACCGGCCCGCCGGCCATGAACCCGACGAGATCGACCAGCAGCGGCAGGCCTTTGCCGTCATGCCCGCGCGGCACGTAAACATCGACCGCACGCGTCGCCGGATCGCCCAGCATGTTCGACTTGAGCACGCTGCTCTCAAGTGACAGACGATGGATCGTGCCAGCCGGCGTGGATGGGTCCTTGCGCACTCAAACCATCCGCGTCGCGGTTTCGAGCCAGGTGCGCGTTTCGTCGTCGACCAGCGGCGAGATCGTCTCGCGCACGCGCTGGTGATACTGGTTCAGCCATACGCGCTCGACATCGCTCAGCAGCTTCACCTCGACAAGGTTGAGATCGATTGGCGCCAGCGTGATGGTCTCGAATTCCATCATCTTGCGCTCGCCGCCGATCACGTCTTTCGCTTCGGTGACGACGATCAGGTTCTCGATCCGGATGCCGTACTCGCCGGTCTTGTAGTAGCCGGGCTCGTTGGAGCAGATCATCCCGGTCTTCAACGGCTGGGTGACCGGCCGCTTGGAGATGTTCTGCGGTCCCTCATGCACCGAAAGATACGAACCGACGCCGTGGCCGGTGCCGTGATCGTAGTCGAGCCCCGCTTCCCACAGCGGCCGCCGAGCGAACGCGTCGAGCGCCGCACCGGTCGTGCCTTCCGGGAAGCGTGCCGTCGCCAGCGCGATATGGCCCTTCAATACGCGGGTGAAGCGATCCTTCATCTCCGCCGTCGGCGTGCCCGCGATCAT
>DATAHD010000230.1:0-3078 GCA_036263395.1 Rhizomicrobium sp.
GCCTCGCCGTTTTTCTTTGTGCCGTAGCTAAGACCTAAGCCCGTGCGAACCGCTTGTACTTGATCCGGTGCGGCGTCTCGGCGTCCACGCCCATGCGGCGCTTTTTGTCGGCTTCGTAGTCCTGGTAGTTGCCTTCGAACCATTCGACGTGGCTGTCGCCTTCGAACGCAAGGATGTGCGTCGCGATGCGGTCGAGGAACCAGCGATCATGGCTGATGATCATCGCGCAGCCGGCGAACTCTTCCAGCGCCAACTCCAGCGCACGCAGGGTTTCGACGTCGAGATCGTTGGTCGGTTCGTCGAGCAGCAAGAGGTTCGCACCCGACTTCAGCATCGTCGCCAGATGCACGCGGTTGCGCTCGCCGCCCGATAGCTGGCCCACCTTCTTCTGCTGATCGCCGCCCTTGAAGTTGAACGCGCCGACATAAGCGCGGCTGTTCATCTTCACCTTGCCGAACTCCAGGATGTCGGTGCCGCCGGAAATCTCCTGCCACACCGTCTTGTTGGGATCGAGCGTGTCGCGCGACTGATCGACATAGCCCATCTCCACCGTCTCACCGATGCGAAGCTCGCCGCTGTCCGGCTTCTCCTGTCCCGTCAGCATGCGGAACAGCGTCGTCTTGCCGGCGCCGTTCGGGCCGATCACGCCGACGATGCCGCCGGGTGGCAGATTGAACGTCAGGTTCTCGAACAGCAGGCGGTCGCCGAACGCCTTGGAGATGTTATCGGCCTCGACAACACGCGAACCGAGACGCTCCGAGATCGGGATGAGGATCTGCGCCGGGCCGGAACGCTGCTCCTGCGATTTCGCCAGCAGCTCTTCATACGAATTGATACGCGCCTTCGACTTCGCCTGACGCGCTTTCGGCGACTGCTGGATCCACTCGCGCTCGCGGCTCAGTTCGCGTTCGCGGGCCGCGGCTTCCGCACCTTCCTGCTTCAGGCGCTTTTCCTGCACGCCGAGGAAGGTGGAGTAGTTGCCCTCATGCGGGATGCCCTTGCCGCGGTCGAGCTCCAGAATCCACGACGTCACATTGTCGAGGAAGTAGCGATCGTGGGTCACAAGGATCACGCAGCCGGTGTATTCGCGCAGCGTCTTCTCCAGCCACTCCACTGACTCCGCGTCGAGATGGTTGGTCGGTTCGTCGAGCAGCAGGATGTCCGGCGCATCGAGCAGCAGCTTGCACAGCGCCACGCGGCGGCGCTCACCGCCCGAAAGCTTCGTCACATCCGCATCGCCGTCGGGGCAGCGCAGCGCATCCATCGCCTGATCGACCTGGCTGTCGAGATCCCAAAGGCCTTGCGCCTCGATCTCGTCCTGCAGCTTCGCCATCTCGTCGGCGGTTTCGTCGGTGTAATTCGCCGCGATCTCGTTGAAGCGATCGACCAGCGCCTTCTTCTTCGCCACGCCCAGCATGACGTTGTCGCGCACGTTCAGTTCCGGATCGAGCACAGGCTCCTGCGGCAGGTAGCCGGTGCGCACGCCATCGGCCGCCCACGCCTCGCCGGTGAACTCCTTGTCCATCCCGGCCATGATCTTCATCAAGGTCGACTTACCCGCACCGTTCACGCCGACGATGCCGATCTTCGCGCCCGGATAGAACGACAGATAGATGTTCTTGAGGACCTGCTTGCCGCCCGGATAGGTCTTCGAGAGATCCTTCATGTAATAAACAAACTGCGGGCCGGCCATGCGGGAAATCCTTGCGGGGTGCGGGAAGGTGCGGGGTTTTAGCGAAGCCACCCGAATGCCGCAACATGCGCGCCGCCATTGCGAAATTGCCGCCGGAACGGACAGGATGCGGGGATGAGTCAGACCCTTGAACTGCTTCTTGCGCTGCTGGCGGTGATTGCCGCGATTGCGGTGGTGGCCGACCGGCTGAAGATTCCGTCGTCGATCCTGCTCGTCCTCAGCGGCGTTATCCTTGCGCTCATTCCGGGTTTGCCGGTGGTGCAGCTGGTGCCGGAGTTCGTGCTGCTCTTCGTGCTGCCGCCGGTGATCTACACCTCCGCGGTGGCGATGAGCTGGCGGGAGTTTCGCTTCAACCTGCGCCCCATCTCGCTGCTCGCCGTCGGCTGCGTGGTGTTCACCACCGGTGCCGTTGCCGCCGCCGCGCACTACGCTGTGGGCCTGCCGTGGCCGGTGGGTTTCGTGCTCGGCGCCATCGTGTCGCCACCGGATGCGGTGGCGCCGCTGTCGATCATCCGCCGCATGCGCCTGCCCCGGCGGCTCGCGGTGATCCTGGAAGGCGAAGGCCTCGCCAACGATGCCACCGCGCTGATCCTCTACCGCTTCGCCATCGCTGCGGTGCTGTCCGGCGCGTTTTCGGCCAGCGAAGCACTGGGCAGCTTCCTCCTTATCGTTGTCGGTGAGATCGCGTGGGGCGTCGCCGTCGGCTGGGCCATGCTGCGCATCCGGCGCTGGGCCGGCGAGACACGCATCGAGATCCTGCTCTCTGTGCTGACGCCCTTCGCGGCGTATCTGCTACCGGAAACGCTCGGCGGTTCCGGCGTGCTCGCCACCGTGTGCTGCGGCCTCTACATCAGCTGGAACGGCCTGCGCCTGATCAGCGCCACCACGCGCCTGCAGGGCATCTTCTTCTGGAATTTTCTTATCTATCTCACCGAGGGCCTCGTGTTCCTCATCACCGGCCTCCAGGCACGCACCATCATCTCCGGCATCCAGGGCTATTCGCCGACGGAGTTGCTCTACGCCGCCGCACTCATCAGCGCCGTCGTGATCGTGGCGCGCTTCGTGTGGATGTATCCCGCGACCTACCTGCCTCGTTTGATCCCTTCCATTCAGCGCGCCGACCCGGCGCCGCCGTGGCAGTGGCCGTTCGCCCTCGCCTTCACCGGCATCCGCGGTATCGTCTCGCTTGCCGCCGCGCTTGCCATTCCGCTGCAGACCGCGGCCGGCGATGCGTTCCCGCACCGCGATTTGATCCTGTTCCTCACCTTTTCGGTGATCGTGGTGACGTTGATCGGTCAGGGCCTGCTGCTGCCAACCGTCATGCGTATCCTCGGCCTCGAAAATGCCGGCACCAACGAACGCCGTGCGGAGCGCGATGAGGAACG
>DATAHD010000231.1:0-2638 GCA_036263395.1 Rhizomicrobium sp.
CTGGCGCACTATCGCCACACCGCGAGCGTGGCCGAGGAACAGGTCGAAGAGGTGATCGAGATCGACGCGATCGACGAGCGGCTCGGCACGCCGGTGAAGCACTATGTGTTCGAAGGCGAGATGTTCGGCACGCGGTTCGAAGCGAACGCGGCGCGGCAGCGGAAGATCGTTGAGCTGGCGCGCGAGTATTATCGCGAGTTGCCGGCGGCGCTCGCAGCGCGCGGGAAAGATCGGTTGAACTAGATTTTTTGTTTTCTCTCCTCCTCACGGTCGTCATGGCCGGGTGAGCCGGAGCGAAGCGAAGGGCGTACCGGCCATGACGGTCTTTAGAGAGCGGGGAGAAAAAAATTTATGCCGCCTCGCCTCGCATCAATCGCGGCAGCTTGCCCACCGCTCCACCGGCGTGGCGCATGAAGAAGCGGCGGGCGGGGCCGATGGCGTCGACGATACCGAGGCCGATGTCGCGGGCGATGCGCAAAGGCGTGATATCGTTGGAGAAGAGGCGGTTCATCGCGTCCATGGTCATGGCCATCAACACGGAGTCGAAGCGGCGCCAGCGCTCGTAACGCCTGAGCGTGTCGAGCGTGCCGATGTCGAGGCCCAGCCGCGCCGCATCGAGCAGAACTTCGGCCAACGCGGCGACATCCTTGAGGCCAAGATTGAGACCCTGCCCCGCAATCGGATGGATGCCGTGCGCACTGTCGCCCGCGAGCGCGAAGCGCGATTTCACGAAGCCGCGCGCGAGATGAAATTTCAGCGGATACGACCAGCGCGGGCCGGTTGCTTTCGTCTTGCCGAGATGCGCGCCAAACCGGCGCGCGATCTCCGCATCGAAGCCGGCGTCGTCGAGCGCCATCATCTGCGGTGCGAGCTTGTCGTCTTCGGTCCATACAAGTGAAGAGCGATTGCCGGTGATCGGCAGGATTGCAAACGGACCAGACGGCAGGAAGTGTTCATAAGCCGTGCCGTTGTGCGGCTTTTCATGCGCGACCGTCGCGACGATCCCGACCTGCGGATACGACCAGTCGACAATGCCAATGCCCATATGATCGCGCATCGGCGACTGACGGCCATCGGCGGCTACGGCAAGTTTCGCCGTGACCGTGTCGCCGTTGGAGAGCGTGGCGAGGATGCTGCCCGGCTCTTCGGCAAGATCGATCAGTGCAGCCGGCGAAATGAGGGTGATACCGGCTGCCTCTGCACTGGCCGCGAACTGGGCAGCGCGGATGTAGCGGTTCTCCGCAATGAAACCCATCGGCCCACCGAGTTCGTCGGAGTCGAAATGAAGCGAGAATGGCGAGGCGGGCCGGCCGAGAGCGGCGTCGGTGACCAGGATTTGCTCGATCGGCTGAGCGTGTTCCTTCAGGTGAGGCCAGATACCGAGCGCTTCGAACATCCGGACGGCCGCGTAGGCCAAGGCCGTGACACGACCATCGAACTTCGGATCGAGCGCTGCCGATTGCGGCACGGGATCGACGACGATGACCTGAAGGCCGCCCTGGACAAGGGCAAGGGCCAAGGTAAGGCCGACCAAGCCGCCACCACCGATGATCACGTCCGCCTGATGATTGGTCATGGGTGCAATCGAACCCCAAATGCTGCCTGCAGGGAATGAGGCGTTATCGCGGTGCGCAATTTTATGTCGGAATTGAATCGCAGCATTTGAACACCCCTCGCCCTGCTCTAACGTGATCTGGGTCAAAAATCTAAGCCTTTGAAATATCTTCAGAAACGCCCGGAGGTTGTTGTCAAAAAACGAGGGGTACCCCCTCCCCTCCGCGTCGTGGCGCTGATCTCTTCTTCCGATATTTCCAAAGTATGTTCCGCATCATTCAGAATATAGTCTCTCGTTTATCCTAGTCAAGCATCAGGCCGGAACGACGCATGCGCACAAAAAGCGTGCAGTCGTTAATCATCGCATATTATTTGAGCAATCTTTCCGAATGATTCTGGTGGCTGCATCCTGACTTTCAGGAAATGTCGCACGAATCCAGCGGCTTAGCGTTTTGCTGCGGACCGGCACGGTTCTTGATGAAGGGTTAAGGCCCGAAGGGTGCTTTTGACGGGCGAAACCATTCAAGGAAGGACGGCAGATGAAGCTCATCACGGCAATCATCAAGCCCTTCAAGCTCGATGATGTGCGAGAGGGTCTCTCCGCCATCGGCGTGCAGGGCATGACGGTGACTGAAGTTAAGGGATACGGACGGCAAAAGGGGCACACGGAGATTTATCGCGGCGCGGAATACGCCGTGAGCTTCCTGCCCAAGATCAAGATCGAAGTCGCTGTGAAGGCCGAGATGGCCGAAGCGGTGGTCGAGGCGATCTCCACCAAAGCCAAAACCGGCCAGATCGGCGACGGAAAGATCTTCGTCACGCCGCTGGACACCGCCGTGCGCATCCGCACCGGCGAAACCGACAACGATGCGCTCTAAGGCGCACGCGTAACCAGCAAGGGGACACAACGTATGAAGACGACTGATTGGAAAAAAATCGGCGTAGGCGTAGCCGCCGTGGCGGCCGCAACGCTGGCGATGGCGGGGAGCGCCTTCGCAGCCGATGCACCGAAGATCGACACCGGCGACACGGCGTGGATGCTCACGTCCAGCGCGCTCGTGCTGATGATGACCATTCCGGGCCT
>DATAHD010000232.1:0-2710 GCA_036263395.1 Rhizomicrobium sp.
CCCCTACGCCGTCTTCGACCTCGGCGGCCATTTCAACATCGTCGAACACGTCACGCTATTCGCCGCCGTCACCAACCTGTTCGACAAAACCTACGAAACCTTCGGCAGCTTCTCCCCAACCGCCGACGTCCCGATCGCCGAAGTCCCCGGCGCGAGCGATCCCCGAGCGCTGAGTCCCGCACCGCCGCGCGAATATCAGTTGGGTCTCAAGATATCTCTCTAACTCATTCTCTAACGACGTCATGGCCGTGTCGTCCCGGAGCGCAGCGCAGGGCGTACCGGCCACCCAGTGCCCCAACTCTCTCAACATAAGTCTCGCTCGATCAACACGTTCACCTCCCCCTCGTGGGGAGGTCGTTTTCCGCGCAGCGGAAGCGGGTGGGGGCCGCCGCCAAACATCGAGGCAATGGATGGCCGGTACGCCCTCCGCTGCGCTTCGGGTCGACACGGCCATGACGTGTTGAGTGGGGAGTAAAACTCTCACCCAATCTCCGGAAAAAACCGCTCATGCGCCCAGCGCGCCCGCGTCAGGTGGGAGAGCGTCACGCGCATCGCCCAATCGCGCTGCGTCACCAGATCGAATCCGAAGATCGTCTCCGCCGCGTCCTCAATCCCGATGCCGTCTTCCTCCGCCACCAGCAGCCATGTGTAGAGCGCCATGTTGCGCTTGTCGTACTCCGTGATCTCAGGCCCCGTCGGCGCCAGCCCGCGCAGCGGCAACACATCCGCACGCTCCACCGCCCCGACTGCCGCGCCCTCGGGCGCCTTCCGCGTTTGAAAACCCACGCGCACCGTCCTGCTCGAACCGAGAAATCACGTGACTCTTAATACTCGATAGAGTCAATATACTTTAACGCGCCAACCAGGCGCCGGTTCGCGACAAGGGGAAACACCGCGTGCAGATCGACGTCCGCGCCGAACCGACCGCCGCCGAAATCACCCTCGCCATCATCATGGCGATCTTCGGCCTCCTGCTCCTCTTCGGCTAACACCTTGGTACCAATCGGTTTTCCTGCCACAAACCGTCACCATACCGACAGTTCCCGCCCCTCAGCGTTAATCCGGCTTTAGCGCCCGTTTCCTACACTTGCCGTTCAACAGCTTTGGGGCTGACCCGCTTGGCGAGCCGTGCACATGCGCGCGACAGATCGCTCCTGTCGCAATACTCAACTGACCTCGGTCAGTTGATCGCGCGCCACCGCGCGGAAAAAGCGCTGCGTGCTTCGGCCCTCGAATCCGGTCTCGCCAACCGCGCCAAATCCGAATTCATCGCGAACATGAGTCACGAGCTGCGCACGCCGCTCAATGCCATCATCGGCTTCTCCGGAATCATCGAACGTCTGCCCGCCACCGCGGAGAACGAGAAGACCATCGACTATGCCGGCCACATCGCGCGCGCCGGTCAGCATCTGCTCGACGTCATCAACGACATCCTCGACATCTCAAAGATCGAGAGCGGCAATTTCGAGCTCTCCTGCGATGAGATCTCGCTCTACGATGCCGGCCTCGCGGCCGTCGAACTGGTCCGCACCCGCTGCCTGGAGAAAAACCAGCGGCTCGACGTGATGATTTCCGATCGCCTGCCGCCGGTGTGGGCCGACAACCGCCGCATCAAACAGGTGCTGATCAACCTGCTCTCCAACGCACACAAGTTCACCCCCGATGGCGGGCGCATCTGCCTCGTCGGCACCGGCGATGCGCGCACCGTCACCATCGCCGTCACCGACACCGGCTGCGGCATGACGGACGAGCAGGTCGCCAATGCGATCAAACCGTTCGTCCAGGTCAAATCGCAATACACCCGCGATCAGGAAGGCACCGGCCTCGGCCTGCCCATCGCCAAGGCGCTGATCGAAATGCATGGCGGCCGTTTCATCGTCTCGTCCGCACCGGGGCAGGGCACCGCCGTCGCCTTCACCTTGAAGGCGGTCGAACCCTATCGCCCCGAAAAACCGAACTTCGACTACGACCCCGACTACAGGTCTCGCCTATGAGCAGCGCCGCTTCTTCCTATTCCTCTCCGCTCGGTTCGCCGTCGTCATCCTTCGGCGACCGTCCGCTTGCGAAAGCCGCCCGCGCCCATGTCGCGCGCATCGTCTCGGTGTCCGGCGCGCAAGCCGTCGCCATCGTCGACAGCGACGTCTCCGAAGCACATCGCCGCGGTGAGGAACGCATCGAAATCGGTTCTCTGCTGAAGATCGCCGCCGCCCGCACCAGCGTGATGGGCGTCGTCTCCGCCGTGTCGATCCCGGTGCCCGATGCCGAACCGGGCAAGGAGCCCATCGGCCTCGTCGAACTCACGCTCGCGGGTGAGATCAGTCTCGACCGCGCCACCATGAAGCCGGTGTTCCGCCGCGGCGTCACCTCGATCCCGACCATCGGCGATCCGGTGCAGATGGCGGATCATCACGACCTCGCGCTCGTCTACACGCCGACCGACGCCGACACGATCACCGTCGGCACGTTGTTCCAGGATCCGTCGATCCCGGCGCGCATGCTGACCAACGAACTTTTCGGCAAGCACTTCACCGTCGTCGGCACCACCGGCTGCGGCAAGTCCTCGGCGCTCACCTGCATCCTGCAATCGGTGCTCGCCGATCACCGCCACGCGCACATCGTGCTGCTCGACATCCACAACGAATATTCCGGTGCGTTCGGCGAGCGGGCAGAACTGATCGATCCCTCGAACCTGCGCCTGCCGTTCTGGCTG
>DATAHD010000233.1:0-3173 GCA_036263395.1 Rhizomicrobium sp.
CGTCTTCATCTTGTCGGTGTCGGCGAGATAGTACTCGCGGTCCGGCAGGCCGAGGCCGCCTTGCATCAAATACGCCGTGTTGCGCGCCGGCACGTTCATGTCGGGCGCAACCCACAGGCCGAACAGATTCTCCGTGTAGAAATTGGTGTTGTTCAGCGCGTCGGTGTCGGCGCGCAGCATGGCGCCGATCGCCTGCGCGAGCTGCGCCTTCGTCTTGATCGCGGCAATCGTGTTCAGCGCAAAGCGGAGCGGCTCGATACCTTTGGCTTCGACCGTCGCCTCATCCATGAAGCTGGCGTAGAAATCGCCGGCCTTGCGCGCCTCGTCGGTTTCCTTCGTATCGGGCGCGGCGGCGGTGGCGAGGAGATCGTTGGTGCGTTTGCGCGTATTCTCCCGCATCTCCGCGACACGGCCCCAGCTCGACGCATCCGCTGGGATTTCCGCCGTCGCGGCCCAGCCACCGTTGGCATAAGCGTAGAAATCGTCGCCCGGATTCACCGTCAGATCGCGGCCCGCGAGATCGACCGAGTGAACCACGGGCGCCGGGGCGGCGGCGCAGAGGCAGAGGGCGGCAACGGCGAGGAAGCGGGCGCGCATGCGAGGCTCCGGTGTGGACCGAAACGGCATAGCGGGATTTGCCGCGCTGGCAAATGACAGTCGCGTGTGTACTCAGCGCGCCTGTTGCGCCGCGGCGAGTTCTTCCTCTTCCTCCGCATCCTCGACCGGTGGGGCGAGGCCGGTGTCGGCGACGGGCGCGTAAGGCATGTGCATCATCTTCGCGTTGCGCCAGTTGCCGAAGTAGTAATAGAGGCCGGCGAGCGTGACCGACGTCGCGGTCCCCATCGGGAAGCTCCACCAGATCGCCTCTGCGCCGTAAACCGGCACGAGGAAGGTGGCGGCGGGAATGCGCACCACCCAGAACGCGATGAAGAGAATAGCGAGTGGCGGATAAACCGCGCCGGTCGAGCGCACCACGCCGGTGAACACCATGGTGATGCCGAACAGGATGAACGACCAGACGACGGTGTGATCGATGTGGACCGCGATGTCGATCGCCTTGCTGCCCGGCGGCAGGAAGAGGCCCAGCACCGCATGACCAAACACATAGAGGATCACGACGACGCTGCCAGTCATCAGCAGGTTGAACAGGATGCCGATGCCGGTGACGTCGGCGACGCGGTCCCACTTCTTCGCGCCGACATTCTGGGCCGCAAAGGCACTGACCGAGGCGCTGATCGCGATGGCCGGCATTTGAACGTAGGTCCACAGCTGCGTCGCGGCGCCGTAGGCGGCGGTGGTGTCGGAGCCAAAGCGGTTGACGAAGCTGATCATCACGACGGCAGAGGCCGACATCAGCACCATCTGCAGTCCCATCGGGAAGCCGCGCGTCACCAGTGAGCGCAGGATGGTCATGTCCGGCTTGAACAGATGCCAGTCCGTGCGATCCAGCCAGAGGAAATGCTGTTTGCGATAGAGATAGACCAGCATCGCCGCGAGGCTGATGCTCTGCGCGAGCAGGGTCGACATCGCGGAGCCCGCAATACCCATCGCCGGGATAGGGCCGAAGCCGAAGATCAGCAACGGGTTGAACGCGGTGTCGAGAACCGCCGATGTCACCATGAAGTAGAACGGTGTGCGTGCGTCGCCCGCCCCACGCAAGGTCATCATCACGAAGGTGAAGAAGTACATGAACGGCAGCGCGAGGAAGATCACGCGCAGATAGGCGATGGCGTAAGGCTCCGCATCCGGCGGCGTCTTCATCGCGCGCAGGATGGCGCCGACGAACAGGATGCCGATCAATGCCATCACAGCCGAGGCAACGGCAAAGAACGTGGCGCTGGTACCGACGACCTTTTTCACCTGCTCCATCCGGCGCATGCCAATCGCCTGACCGATCAGAATCGACGAGGCCATGCCAATGCCGAACACCGCGCCTAGCAGCAGGAACAGCACGATGTTGGCGTTGGAGGCGCCGGTCAGCGCCTTCTCGCCCAGGAAGCGGCCGACCCACACGGCGTTGATCGACGCGTTGATCGATTGCAACGCGTTGCTGCCGAGGAGCGGAAGCGAGAACCACAACAGGTTCTTCGCAATCGGCCCGGTCGTCAGGTCGCGGCCGCCGTGGCGACCGCCGTGGGAGAAACCGCCTTCAGACATCCGCGCTACGACGCTTTCTTTTCAAAGGTGAAGTCGTTGGCGTTGGGATGGATCGTCGCCTGCCAGTAGTCCACCAGCGGGAAAGGCCAGTTCTGGCTGACGCGGCCCTTGGCGTTTTTGTACCAGCTCGACACCTGCGGCACGCCCCACGCCATCTTCTGGTTGGCGGCGTCGACCTTGTCGTTGAAGGCGTCGTGCACGTCCTGCTTCGGCTCCATCGTTGCCGCGCCGGTTTCGGCCAGCAGCTTCAGGCAGTCGAGGATGTAGCGCACCGAGCATTCGCTGAAGAACACGATCGATCCGTTGACCACGATGTTGGTGTTGGGGCCGTAGATCATGAAGAAGTTCGGGAAGCCTGGCGTCGTCATGCCGAGATAGGCGCGGGCATCGCCGGCCCATTTGTCGTGCAGCTCTACGCCATCGCGGCCGTAGATCTTGAAGGTGCGCAGGAAGGTCGACGCATAAAAACCGGTGCCATAGACGATGGCATCGACGTCGATGTGCTTGCCGCTTTTCGTGTTGAGACCGGTGGCATCGATCTCCGTGATCGGATCGGTGACGAGTTCGACGTTGTCGCGCGCCAGTGCACCGACCCACACGCCGTTGTCGCGCAGCGAACGCTTGCCGCCGAACGGATAGCTGGGGACGATCTTGTCCAGCAGCTCCGGTTTTGCCGCGACCTGCGGCTTCAGCGCTTCGATCAGCTGGGCGCGCAGTTCGGCGTTCGCCTGCGAGATCGTCTGATCGCCGCCGTTCCAGGTGCTATCGACCTTGACGCTTTCATAGACGCCGTCGGTCATCAGCCAGAACAGGAAGAAGCGGTACCACTTGTCGTAGAACGGCACGTGCTCTAGCAGCCATTTCTTTCCGGCGCCGACGGTGTCGTGATAGTCGGGCGTCGGCGCGAGCCACGGCGGCGTGCGCTGGAAGACGAAGAGCTTCTTCACGTCCTTCGCGATCTCCGGCACGAACTGGAACGCGCTGGCGCCGGTGCCGATGCAGGCGACGGTCTTGCC
>DATAHD010000234.1:0-9466 GCA_036263395.1 Rhizomicrobium sp.
TGGGCGGGTTTGGCGAGGGAGACGAAGCGGGCGCTGAAGTTGGCGACGTCGCATTCGATGCCGGTCTCGAACTGGTCGGCCCAGATTTGTGTTTTGCCGCGCGAGGTCTTGGTGCCCTTCGCGAGCTTCATCGCCACGGCGAAGCCGGTGGCGTTGGAGAGGAAGACGGTGTCGGGGGCACCGTGGTCCTTGTAGTGCGGCAGGCGCTTCATGGTGGCGCGATCGAGTGCGATCTCAAGCGAGGTGCTGTCGGGATCGTCGCCGGCTTCATAATAGTAGGTGCCGGAAAGCAGCACCTTGCCGTCGAACTTCGAGGTGCCGTCCTTGTCGGTGCTTTTGTAGATAAGGCCGCCGGCCACCGGCACGATGAGCGGATCGCCGCCGTGACGGTCGACGACGATGCTGTCGGCGCTTCGTGCAGCCGGAACAGCCGCGACCGCGATGAGTGCGACGATGGCCAATGTGAAGGCGCGGCGCATCAGGCGGTTTCCTTCAGCACAGTGGCGAGCACATCGGGACGATCGGTGCAGATCGCGTCGAGACCGAGACCAATCAGGCGCTTCATGTCTGCGGGCGCGTCGACCGTCCACGCACCGACCTTCAGTCCCAGCGATTTCGCTTCGGCAACGGCTTCGGGCGTGGCGTCGCTGAGGGTGGGAAACCAGCCGTCGCCGCCGGCCGCTTTGATCGCTTTCTGGATAGAGCCGCCGTGTTGCGAGGCATCGAAGCCGCCGGCCCAGGGCGAGGTGCCGGTATCGGCCCAGTTGCGCAGCATCTTGCGCATCGGCTCCGACACGGGATCGTCTTCCGGCACCAGGCCATCGCGAAACCACGCGAGGTTCATGGTGGTGAACCAGCATTTGGCATTGCTGATCTTCTTCACATGCAGCAAGCCCGGCCAATCAAAGCCCACGAAGATCGCGCGATCCAGATAGTCGTGCTTCTTGAGCACGGCGACGGCGGCTTCAGCGAGCGCGAGGGGATCGGCGCCGACGTCGCGATCGGTCCATGAGGTTTTCAATTCGACCTGCAGCCAGAACGGCTTCTTCGCCGTCTTGCAAACCTCCAGCACGGCGCCGAGCGTGGGCACGCGTTCGCCGTCGATCGGTTTCAGCTCCGGCTGGCGGCTGCCATACGGCGTGCTGCGGTCGTGGCGGCCGATGTCGTAGGCGCCGAGTTCGGCGAGCGTCAGGTCCTTGATACGCGGCGACGGTTTGCCGAGGTAGTTGCCCGAGGCGTCGCGGACGATCTCCGGCTTCAGGCGGTAGTCGTGGAAGACGACGACCTCGCCGTCTTTCGTCAGGTGGATATCGAGCTCGGCGCCGTCTGCACCCATGGCGACGGCATTGCGGAATGCCGCGAGCGAGTTCTCCGGCCACAATCCGGCGCCGCCGCGGTGGGCGATGTTGAGAGTCGGCATAAGGGACCTGAAAGGTTCGGCTTCAGCATATCGCCATACCATACAAGTCGGGGGCGAGTTGAGCCTGCCGGCCGCTCTTCGGCGGCCAGTCGTGATAGAAGGTGCCGGACAGCAGCCAGGGCGTTTCGCTGTCGGGCGCGAGGACCGGATAGGTCACGACCTCGAAATGCATGACGAGATGGCCGCGGGCCGCGATCTGCACGTCGATGGCGCATGGCAGGCCAAGGCGGATCATGGCAGCGAGATCGCCGCGATGCCGCTCGAAAGATTCGCGCTCCAGCAGTTGCGAAAGGCCGAAACCCGAAATGTCGTAGCCATAACGGCGCAGCAGCGCAGAGCCGGCAGCACGCGCGCGGAAGTCGGCGCCGCCGCGGATCGGTTCATAGACGACGAGATGGGCGAGCAGCGGCGCGAGCGCACGGCAGGGAATATCCTGCCCGACGCGAAAACCGCCCCGGCGCGATGCGGTGCGCCAGATGTTGTGGAGAAAGCGCGCATCCTCATGCCGCGGCGACGACAGCAGAGTCTCGGTATGATCCAGCGAGCCACCGAAGGTTTCGATGTCGGTGAGCACCTGACCGCGCATCTGCAGAAACGAGCAGCCTCTGATCATCGCGCGTTTGGAAAGGCGGCGTGCATGTTCGCGGCCGGCTGCGACATGGTCGAAGGGCTTTTCTGAAAATGCGTTGTAAGTGCTGTCTGCCATGGGGCCCTCTCTTTTTCTCCCGGCGCGTGGTGAGCCCCCACCCACGCACCTGTCATGGTCTCAACAGTCTCAGCGCATCATCGTTGCCGCCGTCCACAGAGACTTCGAATGTCGTTAAGCGATGCTTGCGCCAATGCCCGAGCAACGGCTGCGTGTGAAAGATTGCGTGCGTTTAAGATTGTGCAACCGGCCACAACACAGGATTGAGCGGACCGGCCGCCAAATCGCCGGTTGGTATCGAATTGAGCCAGACCTTCTGATCGAGGCGGCGCGCTTTCGAATCGATGGCGCTGATTCGCGTGCCATCGGCGTAATAGATGATCGTCATCACCGAGCGCATGAGATCGGTTGGATTGGCCGGCGCGCGGTGCAAGGTCCAACCTTTGTGGAACGTGGCATCGCCGGCCTTCATTGCACCGTGGGTTTTGGTAACGACCTGCTCCCGGTTCACGTAATCGGCGAAGAATTCTTCCGAGTCGTCGCCGATGAGGAGCTTGCAGATGTCGCCTTTGGTGTGTGTGCCGTTTCCGAACGTCATCGAGCCGACTTCGGCCGGCACATCGACCAGCGGCATCCACATGGTGATGGTCTTGTCGGTGTCGAGCGGCCAGAAGTTCTGATCCTGATGCCACGGCGTGTGGCCACCATGCGGTTCCTTGCACAGCGCCTGATCGTGATAGAGCCGCACCGACGGCACGCCGAGGAGGTCGGCGGCGGCTTTGGCGAAGCGCGGTGCGAAGACGAAGCGCTTCACCAGATCATCATGCTGCCAGATGTTGGTGACCTGCAGGAACGCCTTGCCGTAGGTGCCACGCTCTTCGAGCGGGATCTGGTTTTGCGCATGGCGCAGCACGGCGGATTCGATGGCGGGGCGGAAGTGGACTACCTCCTCCGCCGAAGCAAGGCCGCGCACGACGCAATGGCCATTGTCGCGTACAGACGCGATCGCGTCGGCGGGTGTTTCTTGAGATGTCGACAGATCGATCATAGGCGTGCCGTGCAAATGCGTGCGCAGACTAGCCGAAGTAGAAGATTCCGACGAGCAGCCAGGTCGCGCTGCGATCGGCGCTGGTGACCGGCAGCAGAATGACCTCTGTGTGCATCTCCTCGACCGAGCCGCGGCGCAGGCGCGAGTCGATAATGGCCGGCCGGCCCGTGCGCAGCGCATCGCAGGCCGCGTCGCGGCGGTGCTTGAAGTCTTCCGGCGAGCGTAATTCCGAGAGGTATCGATCCTTGATCTCGTCGTTGAAGCGCTGCCGCACCATCGACCCGGCAAGACGGATGCGAAAGTCGGTTGCGTCGTTGACCGGCTCGACCAGGATGATGTTGCGCAGCAGGCGGGCGATCGGCCGGGCTGGGATGTCGCGGCCGACGACAAAGCCGCCGGCCGCTATGCAGGCTTCCCAGTACTGCATAAGGGTCAGACAGTCGGGGTGGCGCGGGAGATCGGTGCGCTCGTAATAGTCGACGAGTTCGCCGAACGTCTCCTTCAGTACCGCAAGACCCATGACTGTGTGTGTTTTCCAAATCTGCTGGCCGCATTGTAATCGACGTGCCGCCGAAAGCGCTTAATCAATAGCGCGGTTTTTCGGGTATCGCGATTTTCCGGATCGGAGCAGGCATCACAAAGCCGCTGCAAAATGGCCGTTATTTGATCGCGAGCGGACGCTACGTACTTATCCCTAGCTCGAATTTTCACGATCCCATTAACGCTGTGAGAGTTCCACAGCGGATCAGGCGCAGGCGAAGTCCCAGATTTCGCGCCAGGGGCGGTCGCCGGAGCGGCAGAGGACCGTCACGTGGTCGAAGAAGTCTTCCGGGCCGATGCCGCGGTCACGGGCGTGTTCGAGAAGCTCGGGTAGTTCGATGCTGTAGACGAACTGCACGTTGAGCATCAGCGGTTCGCTGCCGGCGTTGTCGAGACGCTCTTCCTGATCCTCGCCGGCAAGATGGCCGAGCCGGCCGAGCTCGCCGTCGTAGCCGGAGCGCGTCGCGTTGATCAGCGTCTCGTCGCGGGCGCACTTTGCGCAGGTCGTGCGCACACCGATGTGAACATGGTTGCCGCCGTCCGCGATGATGCGGGTGATGCCGCGCGGACGGAACGTGTCGTTGCCACAGCTCTTGCAGCGGATCGCGAAGGTGGCGGCGGCGGCGTACTCGTCGCCCTCCTGTCCGGCGGGAATGGCGTCGAACGCCGACAAACAGCGCGGCGGCGCGTCTTCGAGATACGCGAAGATTGCGGACATCAGCTTTGCGCCGTTTCCCAGATTGGTTTGTCGTCCGTCATGACGCGGAGCGGCGATACGGGGCTCACGGTTGCACCAGTATTGCTAGTGCGAGCGCCATCTTGCAGGCCCGTGTTGCCTGGGACCGAGGGCGCAGAGAGCTCGCGTCTCTGCGCCTCGTCCAGTATCGCTACGAGCGGTGTCTGAAAGAAATTCTCACAGCACATCGCGGATTAGTCCTGCCGCTTGTTCTTGCCGATGAAGCCGAACATGTGGCCGGCGACGTTGCGGATCTGGATCTGATCGCTGCCTTCGGTGATGCGGTAGCGGCGATGGTGGCGGTAGATGTGCTCGAACTGCTTGTGGCGCGAGTAGCCCCAGCCGCCGTGCACCTGCATCGCCCAGTCGGCGGCGTTACACACCAGCTGGTTGCCGCGATAGTTGCACATGCTCACCTTGTCGGAGAGGTAGAGCTGGATTTCCGGGCCGGTCATCTGGTCCATCTCCCACGCCGTCTTGCGGATGAGGAGGCGGAGCATTTCGGCTTCGGTCTGCAGTTCGACCAGGGGCCACTGGATCGCCTGGTTGTGGCTGAGCGGCTTGCCGAACGGCTTGCGCGTGTTCGCGTAGTCGACGCTTTCGTTGATGCAATACTGCGCCGCGCCGACGCCGGAGGCGGCCTGACGGATGCGGTTCTCGTGCACGAAGTGGCGCGCGAGGACGAGGCCGTTGTCCTGCGGGCCGAACATCGCGCTATCCGGCACCCACACATTGGTGAAGCTGACGCGCGCGTGGTCGGTCGGCATGTTGAAGGTCCACATGTACTCTTCGATCTTCACGCCGGGATCTTTCATCGGCACGAGGAAGCAGGTGAGACCGCGTGCTTCGCCGTCCTTCCCGCTCGTGCGACAGAACACCATGTCGTGCGTCGCGGTGTGGACGCCGGTGTTCCACATCTTCGCGCCGTTGATCATCCAGCCGTTGCCGTCTTTCACGGCGCGGGTTTCCATCCAGGTCGCGTCGGAGCCGTGCTTCGGTTCGGTAAGACCGAAGCCGCAGCGCGTCCGGCCTTCGAGCTGGCCCCAGAGGAATTCCTTCTTCTGCTCCTCGGTACCAAAGTCGCGGAACATCAGAATCTGCGGGAAGTTGCCGACGACCGAGCTTTCGTTCTGCAGATCGTTGAAGAGGCCGAGACCTTTGGTGGCGAGATGCTCGCGGATGATCGCCATCGCGAGGTTGCCGATGTTCTTGCCGCCGTATTCTTCGGGGAGCGCGAGGCGCAGGAAGCCGGCCTTGTCGGCGCGGCGGCGCATCTCGCGCAGCAACTCTTCCCACTCGGTGCGCGGCAGACCGCCATGTTCGAAGTCGGTACGGGCCCATTCGCGGCGGTGATCGAAGAAGCGGTCGTTGTCGTCCTGCTTCTGGAGCGGCGTGATCTCGCGATCGATGAAGGCGTCGATGTCCGCGAGCAGTTTCTTGACGTTTTCCGGTACGTTGAAGTCCATGGCGTTTCTCCCAATGTCGATTGCGCGGGACTTTAGCGGCTGGGGCGCAAAGCGAAAGACGCAACGCAGGGGAAGGTTTCGGCGCGCTAGGACGCAGTTCGCGGTTTTAGGCCGAAAAGGAAGCGACAAAGCGCAAAAGGCCGGATGAGGACTTCGTAAATGAGGAAACAGCCGGCGGCGGTGATCAGGGTGATGGCGGCGGCTTCGGCGGGCAGCGGCAGGTGGAGTGGGAAGAGGTAATACGCGGAGAAGAGTAGGATCGGTTGGTGCAGGACGTAGATCGGGAGCACGGCCTCGTTCAGGTGCGAGAGCATGGCTGACGGGCGGTTGAGGTGCGCGGCGGCGAAACCGGCGAGCGCGCAGATCATCGGCCAGGCATAGAGGCCGTTGAAAAGGCTCCACCACGGATCGTTGATGAAATGCTGGATCGCGAGCAGCGGTGCGGCGATGGTTAGCGACACTAAGCGCATGCGGCGCAGTGCGATCCAGAATTCATCGTAGCCGGCGCAGTATGTGCCGAGCGCGAACATGCCGATCCATTTCAGATGCGCGCCCCAGTCGCCGATCAGCGCGTGGGTGTCGGGGTATTTGAAGAAGATCAGAAGATTGGTGGCACCGAGCCAGAGGGCCGGTGCGATGAGGAGGAGCGGCACGGGAATGCGATGCTGACCCCACCCCGAAAAATCCTTCGGATTTTTCGACCCTCCCTCAAGGGGAGGGTGAAAGAAGGAGCGGACGGCGAAGAGGAGTGAGAAGCCGAGCCCATAGAGGAAGAGGTAGACGATGAACCACAGGTGATCCCAGGTCGGCATCGTTTTGTGCAGCGGGCGGACAAGTGTCTGGTCGGCCGGCAGGTATTGGGTGAACCAGAAGGTCAGGTAGTCGCCGTGCCAGACGCCTTTGGCGACGAGCTCGATATAGGTCTGCGGCGGGATCACGACGAACATGCCGAACAGGATGACCGGCAGGAGGCGGCGGAGGCGATCGGCGGCGAAGCGCCCTGCCCCAAGGCGCGCGATGAGAAAGCGCGACGCGACGCCGGAGACGAAGAAGAGTAGCGGGAGGCGGAAGGCGCCGAGGGCGGTCATCCACGGCTCGATTTCCGGGAGGAAGCGCGGGCTCTTCAGGTTGAACGGCCAGGTGACGTAGAGCATCCCGACGTGAAACAGGATGAGAAAGCCGAAGGCCGAGACCCGCAGCCAATCGAGGAAGTATTTGCGTTCGCCCATCCGCCGCCCTGCCCGTTTGTGACGGGACTGAGATGGCAT
Organism: Rhizomicrobium sp.; assembly: GCA_036263395.1. GTDB lineage: Bacteria > Pseudomonadota > Alphaproteobacteria > Micropepsales > Micropepsaceae > Rhizomicrobium. Next base: position 7,125 of record DATAHD010000234.1, read on the forward strand.
CGGGCGGCGCGGAAGGCGTGCCGTTTTCTGCAAAGGCCGCGGAATTGCAGGATTTGGGATCGTTATGCGGTTTTTGGAGAGGTGTTTTCCGGTGGCGACGCCGCTTCATCCGACCGCCATTGCGACGGCGTCGTGCCCATCACATCGCGGAAGCCCCGGTTGAAGGTATTGATGGACTGATAGCCGACCGAGAGCGCGATAGTGAGGATCGGGGTGCGGCGCATCTCGGGGTCGCGCAGGTGCGCGCAGGCTTCGCGGATGCGCCAGCTGTGGAGGTAGGCGTTGAAGTTGGCGAAGCCGAGCTGTTCGTGGATCAGGCGGCGCAGGCGGTATTCGGGGAGGCCAGCCCTGGCGGCCAGCTCCGCCAGCGTGAGGCCGGGGCGGCGGTAGAGGTGGTCCTGCTCCATCAACGCCGACAGGCGCGCGAGCGCGGGGGCGTCGGGGTCGGCTGACGGCGTCTTCGGTGTTGCGGGCGGCGGGCGGAGCGGATCGAGATAGGCGTCGATGTCGCCGTTCATCAGCTGGAACAGGACGAAGACCAGCAGCGCCAGATGGCTGACGTTCAGTGCGACGTGGACATAGAAGCTGGCGATCGTATCGGGATCGACAAGCACGCGCGGCAGGAGGCCAGAGAGCAGCACGTCGGCACCGATGACGACGGTGATCAGCAGACGCGTGCGGCGGCGAGCCTCGATCAGGTCGTTGCGCCAGTCGGCGAGCGTCCAGTAGAGCGCGATGGCGATGAACAACGTCTGCAACAGCGCGGGCGCCGTTTGCGTGATGAGGCGGGCGTACGAGGCATTGGGCGCGATGAGAAGATGCACCGGCTCTTCGAGGAAAAGCTGCAGCGCCAGCAGCGCGGCGAGCCACCACGGAAAGGGCCGGCGCTCGGCATAGAGGACGTAGCAGAGCGCGGCGAACAGGAACGGCGTCAGGTTGCGCGCGAGATTGAAGATGACGGCGGCGATGCCGTGAATGTCGAATCGCAGCGCAGGCTCGATCCAGTAGCCATAATCTGCGCGGCCGAGGATCACGTCGCATATCGCGTTAAGTGCGATGAATGCTACCAGCTGCGCGGCGGGCAGGCGCGGCCGCTGTGTCAAAACCCGCGCGGCGACGAGGGCCGCTGCGAAGGCGATCGCGATATCGACGGCGAAGAAGGCGAGCTGGGCGTTCACGGCCGGGACGCTGGCACAGCGCCGCGCGGGCGGCAAAGCCTATTGTATCGTCAGCGAGGCGATCACCGCATCCAACACCGGCTGGGCCACGGACTGCGACAGCTCCGGAACGTCGGTGGCCAAGGTCAGAAAACCCTGATCGTAGGGGATGTAATAGGTTTGAAGCACCTCGTACTCCGAAAGATGACCGCCCACCGGCGCGACCTTGATGGTGGCCTTGAGGGCAAGGTGATCGGCGACGTGCTCAATCGTGAAATCGCAGCTTTCCGGTGTCGCGTTGTCCGCGATGATGGGCTTTGTGATGACAGGGCATTGCCTGGCCTTGAAGTCCTGCAGCTTCGCGGCATCCATCCGCTCGAGGTCACGCTTGCTGATCGCGCCTTCCGAATCGAAGTGCATGTCGATCCCGACGTTGAACAGCAGCTGCGGATTGTAGACACGCAGGATGGCGCTGCTCCGGGCATAGGTGGCGCACGATTTCTCGCGCGTGTCCGACGCCGAATGAAATGGGCCGAGCAGATTGTTGGTGGTATCATCGCAGGCAATCCAGCCGACCGGTATCGCAATCGAGACGCCGGGCACCGGGGTGATCCGAACCGGTGGCGGCACGGGTTGGGTATCGATGGCGGGATCGAATTTGATCGATTGCAGAATGCTGTCCGTCGCCCGGTTCGCCGCCGTGATATCGGTCGTTCCAAACTCGAATTGTAGTCCCACGCGATCGAGACTGAACGGGATGAGATAGAGCCGGATCAGATGCGGGCCGTTGGCCTTCTCCGGCATCCAGGTCAAATCACCGACGAACGACGGATGCCCCGCCACGGTCTGCACCGAGAAGCGGCAACTGGTGATGCGACTGCTGTCGACACCGAGAAGACGGCCGGCATCGGCGCACTGGGCACGGCTGAGTTCGCTGACGATGTCCGGCGTGGCGGCACTGAGCAACGCAGGCTCGATGCCGTGAAACTTCTCGCTGACGACGATCAGACTAAGAGGATGGAGCGGATGCATGTCCATCAGATGAATCTGCGCCACGCCAGCCGGCGGATCGCACTTCAAAGTCGGAAAGTTTGCCGGGCTCCAGACATTGCCCAGCAACGCATTGGTGGGCTTGTCGCAGGCCATCCAGCCGCGCGGGACGGCGATGGTAACGCCGGGCGCGAT
>DATAHD010000235.1:0-3591 GCA_036263395.1 Rhizomicrobium sp.
GACGCGTTCTATCGCTGGTGCCGCGATGCGACGGGCGAGACGCACAACTGGTCATCGCACAAGCCGAAGGGACAGAAATGAGCGACGCCGCCGTGGGGGAAAAGACGGAAGACGCGGTACCGTTCTCGGAGGCCGTTCGCACCTGGGCGCGCATTGCGATGCTGAGCTTTGGCGGGCCGGCGGGGCAGATTGCGGTGATGCATCGCATTCTGGTCGAGGAGAAGCGCTGGATCGGCGAGACGCGGTTTTTGCACGCGCTCAACTACTGCATGCTGCTGCCGGGGCCGGAGGCGCATGAGCTGGCGATTTATATCGGTTGGCTTCTGCATCGGGTGCGCGGCGGCATTCTGGCCGGTGTGTTCTTCGTGCTGCCGGGGCTGGTGGCGCTGACGGCGCTGAGTTTGATCTACGCGACGCTCGGCCATGTCGGCATAGTGCAGGGGCTGTTCTTCGGATTGCAGGCGGCCGTGCTGGCCGTCGTTCTGGAAGCGGTGGTGCGTGTTGGCAAGCGGGCGCTGAAGAGCCGCGGGCTGGTTGCGGTGGCGGCGCTGGCGTTTGTCGCGATCTTCGCATTTGCGATGCCTTTCCCGCTCATCGTGCTGGGGGCGGGTGCGATCGGCTATCTGGGCAATCGCTTTGGTGCGACGTGGTTCAAGACCGGCAACGCCCATGGCGCAGCGAAGGATGATAGCGGGCCGCTGGCCGCGGTCGATGCGATGTTCGCGCGCGGTGTGCCGGAGCATGTGCGGCCGACCTTCGCGCGGTTTGCGATCACGCTGATCGTCGGTGCGGTGGTGTGGCTTGGGCCGCTGGCGTTGCTGTTCGCACTGCGCGGACCGGACGACACCTACACCAGGATCGCGGCGTTCAACAGCAAGATGGCGGTGGTGACGTTTGGCGGTGCGTGTGCGGTGCTGGCGTACATGGCACAGCAGGCGGTGCAGCATTATGGCTGGCTGAAGCCGGGCGAGATGCTGGTCGGGCTTGGCTTTGCGGAGACGACACCGGGGCCGCTGATCTGTGTGGTGCAGTTCGTCGGCTTCATGGCGGCGTTTCGCCATCCGGGCACGATGGATCCGGCGCTTGCCGGCGTGCTCGGCGGGTTCCTCGCGATGTGGGCGACGTTCGTGCCGCCGTTCATCTGGATCTTCCTCGGCGGGCCGTATGTGGAGTCGCTGATCGGCAATGCGTCGCTGAACGCGGCACTGTCGGCGATCACGGCGGCGGTGGTCGGCATCATTCTGAACCTCGCCGTCTGGTTCGCGCTGCATACGTTGTTCGCGCAGACGTGGGACTTTCACGGGCTCGGTTTGTCGATCGCGATCCCGCAGTGGGAAAGCGTGCGCTGGCCGGCGCTTGTCCTGTCGCTGGCGGCAGCGCTGGCGATCTTCCGGTTCAAGATCGGAATGCTGTGGGTGTTCGCCGGGAGTGCCGTCGCGGGTGCGCTCTATTATATGACAGTGGGCGGGGCGGTTTAGGGCGCGGCAGCCTGCCCGCCGCCAACGCGAAATTTCGCGGAATGCCACCCTTGACGGCAACTATCCCCAGACCTAAATACCCGCGCATGTGGTGCTGGCACTCCAGCAGTGTGAGTGCTGCTACATGTGAATTCACTGACTTTCCAAAGACTTATGGAGGACCTCCCACAATGAAATTCCGTCCGCTGGGCGACCGCGTTGTCGTTCGCCGCGTGAAAGAAGACCAGAAGACTGCCGGCGGGATCATCATCCCGGAAACCGCGCAGGAGAAGCCCGCCGAAGGCGAAGTCGTCTCCGTCGGCCCCGGCGCCCTCGACCAGAACGGCAAGCTGATCGCCACCACCGTGAAACCCGGTGAGTTCGTGCTGTTCGGCAAGTGGTCCGGCACCGAAGTGAAGATCGATGGCGAAGAGCTCCTCATCATGAAGGAGAGCGACATCATGGGCGTGATCGAAGGCCGCAAGGCAGCGAAGAAGTAAGCGCCCCGCGCTTCTCTCAAACGAATTCCAATCTCCAGGAGACAAAACACAATGGCAGCCAAAGACGTAAAGTTCGGCGCCGACGCGCGTGAGAAGCTTCTCCGCGGCGTCGACATTCTCGCCGACGCAGTGCAGGTGACGCTCGGCCCGAAAGGCCGCAACGTCGTCATCGACAAGAGCTTCGGCGCCCCGCGCACGACCAAGGACGGCGTGACGGTGGCGAAGGAAATCGAACTGGCCGACAAGTTCGAGAACATGGGCGCCCAGATGGTGCGCGAAGTGGCCAGCAAGACCAACGACATCGCCGGCGACGGCACCACGACCGCGACCGTTCTGGCCCGCGCGATCGTGCGCGAAGGTTCGAAGTCGGTTGCGGCCGGCATGAACCCGATGGACCTGAAGCGCGGCATCGAGAAGGCCGTCGAAGCCGTTCTCGCCGACATCAAGAAGCGCTCCAAGAAGGTCAAGTCGAACGACGAAATCGGCCAGGTCGGCACGATCAGCGCGAACGGCGACAAGGAAGTCGGCACGATGATCGCCCAGGCGATGGCGAAAGTCGGCAACGAAGGCGTGATCACGGTTGAAGAAGCCAAGACCGCCGACACCGAGCTCGACGTCGTCGAAGGCATGCAGTTCGACCGCGGCTACATCTCCCCGTACTTCATCACGAACGCGGAGAAGATGGTTGCCGAGCTGAACGAGCCGTACATCCTGATCCACGAGAAGAAGCTGACCAGCCTGCAGCCGATGCTGCCGATACTGGAAGCGGTTGTGCAGGGCGGCCGTCCGCTCGTCATCATCGCCGAGGAAATCGAAGGCGAAGCGCTGGCGACCCTCGTCGTCAACAAGCTGCGCGGCGGCCTGAAGGTTGCGGCGGTGAAGGCACCGGGCTTCGGCGATCGCCGTAAGGCCATGCTGGAAGACATCGCCATCGTGACCGGCGGCCAAGTGATCAGCGAAGATCTCGGCATCAAGCTCGAGAACGTGAAGCTGACCATGCTCGGCACGGCCAAGACCGTGAAGATCGACAAGGACAACACCACGATCGTCGACGGCGCCGGCAAGAAGAACGACATCCAGGCTCGCGTTGCGCAGATCAAGGCGCAGATCGAAGAGACGACGTCGGACTACGACAAGGAGAAGCTGCAGGAACGTCTCGCCAAGCTCGCGGGCGGCGTTGCGGTGATCCGCGTCGGCGGCTCGACCGAAGTCGAAGTGAAGGAGAAGAAGGACCGCGTGGACGACGCGCTCAACGCCACGAAGGCGGCCGTTGAAGAAGGCATCGTTCCGGGCGGCGGCACGGCGCTGTTGTATGCCACGAAGGCCCTTGCCGGCCTGACCGGCGACAACGACGACCAGACGCAGGGCATCCAGATCGTGCGCCGCGCGATCCAGTACCCGATCCGTCAGATCGTCGAGAACGCGGGCGTCGAAGCCTCCATCGTCGTCGGCAAGCTGCTCGAGCAGAAGTCGACCAACTACGGCTATGACGCGCAGACCGAGAAGTATGTCGACTTCATCGACGCCGGCATTGTGGACCCGACGAAGGTCGTGCGCACCGCGCTGCAGAACGCAGCCTCGGTTGCGGCGCTCCTGATCACGACGGAAGCCATGATCACCGATCGTCCGAAGAA
>DATAHD010000236.1:0-8136 GCA_036263395.1 Rhizomicrobium sp.
TCGCTGCCCTTCTTCGACTTTTTCTGGAAGGCATGAAGAACGTAGACAGCATCGGCGAACCGAACTGTGTAGACGGCGCGATAGGTACCGTCCGCTGCGTTCTCTTTGACTTCCAAAACCGTGGCACCGCCGAAGCCGCTCAGCGTCTTCGTCATCGTGGGATGGCGTTCGCCCATCTGCGCGACGTAGAGCGCATAGCCCATCTCCCGCTGCACCAGCGATGGGAATGCCATGAAGTCAGCCTTGGCAGTTCCTCTCCAAAGCAGCTTCTTTGCCATGCTGGATTATGTGATAAATCACATAATGTGTCAACCCAGCTTCAGCGCGACATACGTCAGTGCGCCGTCGCGGTTGATCAGCAGCAGCACGACCTTGCTGCCCGCTTTGGTATCCGCGTCGACGCGTTTCGAGACGTCGTCAGGGGTGCGGACTGGCTGGTTGTGGACCGCCACGATCACGTCGCCGGGGCGGATGTTGGTGTCTTCGGCCGGGCTGCCGGATGCGACGTTGGTGACGACGACGCCCTGCACTTTCGGGCTGACGTGGAACTGGCCCCGGGCGTTGTTGTCGAGCGCGCCGAGCGACAAGCCAAGCTTGCCGAGCTTTGAGGCCGGTGCCTTCGGTGGCGGCGGCGCCTTGTTCATGCCCGGCGGCGGCTTGATCTTCTCTTCGTTGAGCTTGGCGATGGTGATCTTCAGCGTCGACTTCTTGCCGCCGCGCACGATGTCGATGCTCGCGGTCTTGCCGATGGCGGAGTCCGCGACCATGCGCGAGAGGGCGCGCGAATCCTTCACCGGCTTGCCGTCATAAGCGGTGACGACGTCGCCGTTCTGCATGCCGGCCTTCGCAGCCGGACCGTTCGGCGTGATCTGCGTGATGATGGCGCCGTGATTGTCCGGCAGGCCGAAGCCTTCGGCGATGTCGTTGGTCAGCGCCTGGATGCGCACGCCGATCCAGCCGCGCCGGGCGCTGCCGAACTTCTTGAGCTGGCTGATGACTTCGCCGGCGAGGTTCGAAGGGATTGAGAAGCCGATGCCGACGCTGCCGCCCGACGGCGAGAAGATCGCGGAGTTCACGCCGACGACGTTGCCCTGCGCATCGAACAGCGGACCACCCGAGTTGCCGCGGTTGATCGAGGCGTCGGTCTGGATGAAGTCGTCATACGGACCGGCGTTGATGTCACGATTGCGCGCCGAGACGATACCCGCGGTCACCGTGCTGCCGAGGCCGAACGGATTGCCGATCGCGATCACCCAGTCGCCGATGCGGGCGCGGTCGGAGTTGCCGAAATGGGCGTAAGGCAGCGGCGATTTCGGATTGACCTTGAGGAGCGCAAGATCGGTCTTCTCGTCACGGCCGATCAGTTTCGCGGGCAGCGTGGTTCCGTCATTGAGGATGACGGTGATCTGGTCCGCGTCTTCGATGACGTGGTTGTTGGTGACGATAAAGCCGGTCTTGTCGATGATGAAGCCGGAGCCGAGCGACGTCACATGGCGCGGCGCGGAACGCTTTGGACCGAGGAAGTCCTTGAACAGATCGCCGAGCGGCGAGCCCGGCGGCAGATCGACGTTCGGGCCACCACCCGGCGGGCCGTTGAGCGTCTGGCTGGTCGAAATGTTGACGACCGTCGGCAGCAGCTGTGCCGTCAGGTCGGCAAAGGAATCCGGCGGGGCCTTCGCCGACGCAGCGGCGGGCGCAAGCAACAGAGCAGCGGCGAAAAGGCAGGCAGGCAGCGAAAAGCGCATCGGTACAGCGAAACCTTGGATCGGGAATGGAACATCCGTGGACGGACTCTGCATCGCAGAATCCGCCCTACCATAGGCGAACCACTGTGGAACAAATAGGGCAGTCGCGATCAAATCCGCGCGTAAGGCGGCTGCCTACTTTCCGCCCGAGCCGTCGCCGAAATAGCGGAAGAAATCGCTCTTCGGCGAAAGGAACACCGTGGTGTTGCCCGCCGGAAGGGCGTCGCGATAGGCCTGCATCGAGCGGTAGAACGCGAAGAAGCTCGGGTCCCTGCCATACGCTTCGGCAAGCACGCGGGTCTTCTCGGCATCGCCCTGGCCGCGCAGAATCTCGGACTCGCGGGTGGCCTCAGCCTTGATGACGGTGACCTCGCGTTCGGCACGGGCGCGGATGCGCTGGGCGGTCTCGTCACCCTCGGCGCGATACTCGCTGGCTTCGCGCTGCCGCTCCTTCTGCATGCGCTGATAGATCGCTTCGCTGTTTTCCTGCGGCAGGTCGGCGTGGCGGATGCGGACGTCCACCACCTTGATACCGAAGCCGGCGGCTTCCTGGTTCACGTTGTCGCGAATGTCTTCCATCAGCTTGGCGCGTTTGGTCGAGAGCACCGCGGCGAAGTTCTGCGAACCGAGCACACGCCGCACGTTCGAGGACAGGATCGGGACGAGACGGGCGAGCGCACCGTTCTCGTTGACCACCACCTGATAGAACTTCAGCGGATCGACGATGCGCCAGCGGGCGAAGGCATCGACCACGAGACGCTTCTTGTCCTGTGCAATGACTTCTTCCGAGTTCGTTTCGGCGATGAGGAGGCGGCGGTCGAAGACCAGGACCGTCTGCCACGGCAGTTTGGTGTGCAGACCCTGATCGGTCACGACGGCTTGCGGCGCACCGAACTGCACCAGCAGTACCTGCTGGGTGGGATTGATCGTGTAGACGAACGATCCGGCGAAGAAGAGCGCGATGAGGATGACGACACCGCCGACGAGCAGATAAGCGCGGTTCATTGGCTGGCTCCCTGCGTCGGCTCGGATGTGTGCGCCTGAGCCGCTTCGGACGAACTGCTTACCGGCGGGATGGGCGGGCGGCCCTGACCATTCGCGGACGGCACCGGGAAATACGGCACGAAGCCCTTCGCGGCCCCTTCGTCCACGATCACCTTGTTCATCGGGCCGAGCACGCTCGCCATCGTTTCGAGATACATGCGGCGGCGGGTGACGTCCGGCGCTTTCTTGTATTCCTCATAGATCGAGGAGAAACGCTTGGCCTCGCCGCTCGCTTCCGCGATCACCTGCTGCTTGTAGGCTTCCGCTTCCTGCACGATGTGCGCCGCGGTGCCGCGCGCCTGCGGGATGATGGTGTTGGCGTAGGCTTCGGCTTCGTTGCGCTTGCGCTCCTGATCGGCGCGCGCCTTCTGCACATCGCGATAGGCGCTGATCACGGCACCAGGCGGGTCAGCCTTCTGGATCGCGACCTGGTTGACGGCGATACCGGCATTGTATTCGTCGAGCGTCTTCTGCATCAGATCGCGGACCTGCACCTGCACCAACTCACGGTCCTGGGTGAGGATGCGCTCGAACTGGCTCTGGCCGACGATTTCGCGCATCGCGCTTTCGGCAACCGCGCGGATCGTGCTGGTGCCGCCGCCATCCTGATCGGTGAGGCGTGCGACGTTGAACAGGAACGCGCTGACGTCCTTGATCTGCCACTGCACCGTGAAGTTCACGTCGATGATGTTCTCATCGCCGGTGAGCATCAGGCTTTCTTCCGACACCTCTTCGGGCGCCGACTGATCGCCCTCGCCGTTCACGCGGTAGCCGATGGTGATCTGGTTCGATTGCGTTACGGCCGGCGTGTAGGCCGTCTCGATCGGCCACGGCAGATGATAACGGATGCCCGGAGAGGTGGTCGCGACGTATTTGCCGAAGCGGAGCACGACACCCTGCTCATTGGTGCCAACCGTATAGAAGCCGGTAGCGAGCCACACGACGGCAAGGATCAGGATAACAACCAGCAAGCTTCCGGTTGTGAAGCCTGGACCGGGCACGAGACGGCGCAGGCGGTCCTGGCCTTGCCGCAGCAATTCCTCAAGATCGGGAGGGCCATTGCCGCCACCGCCACTGCCGCCGGTTGGGCCGCGTCCCCAAGGGCCGCGATCGCTGCCATTTCCGCCGCCCGACTGGTTGGTCCAAGGCATTATTGATCCACCCCTCAAGCAGGCATCCGGACACCAAGACCTAAGTGCAGTTTCTTGGTTTCCAAGGTTCGCGCGGTTATATGTTCATCCCCTCACCCGCGCAAACAACGCCGCACCGTACCAACGGCGAGAACAGAAGCACCGTCATGCCCGCCGCCACACGCGAAGATATTCTTGCCGCCCTCGACCGCATCACCGATCCGCTCACGCATAAGAGTGTCGTCGAAGCCGGATTGATCGAGGGGCTCGTCATCAAGAACGGCAATGTCGGGTTTGCGATCGAAGTGCCGGCGGCGCGCGGCCGCGAAGCGGAACCGCTGCGCAAGGCGTGCGAAGACGCGGTGCGGGCGCTACCCGGCGTGCTGTCGGTGACGGCGGTGCTGACGGCGCATCAGGAGCCGGCGAATGCGCGGCGCGCGCCGCAGCGGCCAATTCAGGGTCAGGGCCAGGGCGGTCACTCGCATGGTCCGGGCGGACACTCGCACGGACCCGGCGGCCATTCCGCGCAAGCCACCAGCAACGGCATTCCCGGTGTCGCGAATGTGATCGCGGTCGCCAGCGGCAAAGGCGGCGTCGGCAAATCGACGGTCGCGGTGAACCTCGCGCTCGGTCTCGCGCGCCTCGGTCTGAAAGTCGGTCTGCTCGATGCCGACATCTATGGCCCGAGCGTGCCGCGCCTGCTTGCCATCACCGAGAAGCCGAAGGCCGGCGAGAACCAGAAGCTTCAACCGATCGAGAAGCTGGGCATCAAGGCGATGTCGATCGGTTTCCTGATCAACGAAGACGAACCGATGATCTGGCGCGGACCGATGGTGCAGTCGGCGCTGACGCAGATGATGAACGACGTGCTGTGGGCGCCGCTCGATGTGCTCGTCATCGACATGCCGCCCGGCACCGGCGATGCGCAGTTGACCATCGCGCAGCGCGTGCCGCTAAAAGGCGCGGTGATCGTGTCGACGCCGCAGGACATCGCGCTGATCGACGCGCGCAAAGGTCTTGCCATGTTCAACAAGACGAAGGTGCCGGTGCTCGGCATTGTCGAGAACATGAGCGTGTTCATCTGTCCCAACTGCGGACATGAGACGCACATCTTCAGCCATGGCGGCGCACGGCAAACCGCGGAAAAGCTGGACGTTCCGTTCCTGGGCGAAATTCCCCTCGTGCCGATCATTCGCGAAACATCGGACGCGGGCACACCAATCGTCGCGGCACAGCCGGGCTCGGCCGAAGCACAGGCTTTTATGACTGTTGCCAACGCAATCGTCGGCGCGCTAAAGGCCCCGGCGCGCTCCGCGCCGAAGATCGTTATGGAATAAGAGATGGCGACCCCGAAGCCACAGGTCCGCAGCACATTCGCGACACCCGTGCTCGTTCATTTTCATCCCATCGCAGGCGAAGCGAATGCGGAGCTGCGTCCGCTGATCAGCGACAAGATGAACGGCGCCGACAAAGCCGCATCGCGCGGCAAGGGCTGGCGTTCGACGAGCGATTTCGAAACGTGGGGCGGGATGCAAGCGGAGACGCTGTATCGCGTCGTGCGTGAGCTTGCCGACAGCGCGACGGCAAACCGCGGCGGTGGCCGCGTGACGTTGAACTGGAACGTGACAGCGTGTGCCTGCGTGCGCAGCACGGGTGAGTATTGCGAACTCTCGGCGCGGCCGGGTGCATTCTGGTCCGGCATCTATTTCGTCGATGACGGCTATCAGAAGTCGGACGACGAAGCGCTGGGTGGTGAGATCGAGCTTGGCGATCCGCGCGGCGCACTGCCGGCGATGGTGGCGCCCAATCTTGCGTTCCGCATTCCGGGTGGGCTTACGGCCGGTGGTATCGAAACCATCCGGCCGCAAACCGGCATGATCATCCTGCATCCGTCGTGGTTGCCGCGTGGCGAGCGCCGCTACGACGGCGCCGGCCAGCGGGTGACGGTGGAGTTCGATCTGATCGCGCCGTAGCGGATCAGCGTCCGGCGGTGATCGCCATGGTGACGCTCTTCCCGTCCGGGGTCTTTTCCGTCCAGGTGTCGCCGACGCCGTGCGTTGCGCCAGAGAAATCCTGACAGCCATCGCCCATCATCTTCGCCTGCTCCGGCGTCGGGGCCGGGTTTGTGGCGGTGAAGCAGGCGGTGGACGGGTTCTTCCAGGTGTAGGTGCCGCTGACGGTCTGGCCGCCCGTCACCTGCTTCCAGGTGCCGTCGGCGTTGACATAGATCGCCGTCTTGCTGCCGTCGGGATTGGTGCGCGTCACGGTGTTGCCGTAGGCGCTGTCGAACGGACCGGCCTGCGCGGCGATGGGCGCGAGGGCGCATGCGGCCAGAAGAGCCGCTGTTGCAATCTTTTTCATTTCGAGATGTCCCCAGACTATCGCGGGATCATTCCCGCAAATTCGATATGGGGCGCGTTAAGCATGCGGCAAGTGCGGCGCGCGCTGTTCGCAACGATGTTGCGCGCGCCGCACTATTTTATTCTTCGACTACTTGATGCCGGCAACGAGCGAGAGATCGGACGTGCGGCCGTCACGCGTGACCTTCCAGGTATCGCCCACCTTGTGTGCTGTCCACGGGATGCAGATCGGGTTCGGCATCATCGGCGGCGCATTGCTGTAATCGCGGCAGAGTTGGCCCTTGTCGTCGATCTTCCACGTGCCGGTGAGCGTCATGCTGCCCATCGGCGAGGTGGCGTCGGCAGTGACGGTGTGATCGGCTTTATAATGGGTATGGACTTCGCCCATGCCGCTTTTGCCGATGACGGTGTTGCCATAGGTGCTGGCCATGATGTCGTCAGCGGCGAAGGCAGGCGCGGCGGCGAGCAGCACGGCGGAGACGATCAGAAGCGAACGCATGTGTTCTTTCCTCTCTTATTGAACGCCGGCGACGATCGAGACGTCGTTGCCCGCGGAATCTTTCCAGACATCACCGACGGCATGCGACGGGAACGGGCCGGCGTCGCAATCGGGATTGGTCACACCCGGCGGCTCCGGCGTGAAGGTGCGGCACACCGCGCCGGCCGGTGAAAGCTCCCACGTGCCCGCGAGTTCGTAGTTCACCGCGGGGACGACGCCTTTAAAGGTGTGATCGGCGTTGTAGTAGGTGTGCACGACAAAGCCCTTCGCGGTGGCGATGAGCGTGTTGCCGTAGAGCACCGCCATCGGGTCGCCGGCGGTCGTGGTGGTTGTCGTCGTCGTTGTGGTGGTCGTGCTGGTCGCAGCCGCATCGGGCGGCGGCGGGGCTGCGGGCATATCGTCGGCAAACGCCAGTGTCGTTGTGGCGAGCAGCGCCGCGCCAATCATCAAACTACGCATGTTTCCTCCAGAGATGGCGCGAGCGCCGTTGTGTTTACTGAATGCCTTTTTTGAGCGTGACCTTGCGCTGCAATGCGCCGACGCCGGTGACCCAGCTATCGCCCACCTGCTGTGCCTTGATCGGCGAGCAGGACTCGGCCGGCGGCTTGAAGTAGGTGAGGCACACGCTGTGCCCCTTCAGCTTCCAGGTGCCTTCGACCGTGAGGCCGGCCGAGTTGGCTTTGAACGTGTGGTCGGCGTTGTAATAGATCTTGGTGTGGACGCCGAAGGCATCGACCGTGTCGGTCGTGTTGCCGTAGCGCGTCGCCATGACCTCTTCCTCCGTGGCATCGGCGGCAATCGCAGCGGTCGCAAACAGCGCGAGCGCGGCGCCAAGCAGTAGTGCACGCATTGAACCAAACCCCTCCTTCAACAAATCATGCGTTGTAATTCAGTCTGAGACCCGGCGAGCGCCAGTCCATCGCGGCCAGCTTGCCGGTGGAAGACATGGTGACGTAGGCCGTCTTCATATCCTTCCCACCCCAACAGATGTTGGTGACGAGGATATCCGGCAAGGGTGTGTGCTCGAACTTCTTGCTGTCCGGCCAGAAGGTGGAGATGCCGCCCGCGAGGATGGTGGCGATGCAGATACCGCCATCGGCCTGGATGCCGAGCGAGTCGAAATAGGCGAGGCCCGGGAAATTGCCTTCGAAATTCGCCGCGGTGAATCCGTTCGGCGGCTGCGCCACGCCCGGCGCGGTGAGCGGCAGGCTCCACACCCGACCCGGAAAGGTCTCGGCGTAGTGCACCGTCTTCTGATCCGGCGACAGGCCGATGCCGTTCGGCGACAGCAGTTCGCTCAGCACCTTGGTGATCTTCGAGCCGTCGGCCTTCGCGTAATAGACCGCGCCGTGCGTGCG
>DATAHD010000237.1:0-4419 GCA_036263395.1 Rhizomicrobium sp.
CCGTCCTTCAGGACCATGCCGCCTTCGCGCGGCTTGCCGCCCTCGCCCGCGACGATGGAGAGCATCATCGCGAAGTCGGGGCCGAAGTTCATCGGGCACCAGCGGTACCAGTAGATCGCCTGCCAGTGGCGCGGACCCCACGACTTGTCGCGCAGGCCATGGCCTGAGACTTCATACGTGTCGCTGCCGACCGTGAAGCGGCCCTTGGCCGCCATATGCTGCTCGTAGTGCGCCTTGGCGAACGACTTCTCCGGATCGATCTCCAGCTCCGAACCGTCTTCCTTCACCATCTGGCCGCCGAACATCGGCGAGACGCCTTCGTAGTCGAGCTCGATCTTGCAATCGAGCGAGGGATTGTTTTTGAACGCGCGGCTGGGATGCGCCATCTCGTTCGGATCGGTCAGCACGCAGGCCTTGCCGTCATAGGTGACGCGCAGCTTCTTCAGCGGCTCGACCACCTCGATCTTCAGACCGCCGGCGTTCATCTCTTTGTTGCCCTCGATCTTCGGGCGCCCGAACATGAACGCGACGCGGCCATCCGGCAGGTAGATGCAGATCGTCATCTCGGCATAGCCCTCGTTCGGACGATTGCCGAGCCGGAAGTAACCGCCGATCTTTTTCCCCGGATCGAACATGTTGAAGTACATGCTCTCGTTATAGTTCGCCGCGGCATCGGGCGTGTGCGTGTACTCGTCTTGCGGCTCAAGACGCATTTTGTATCCGGCGGGTGTCGCGGCCATGACGTTACGCTCCCTTGCTGTCCTTCTTCGCGAGAAGGCTTGTTTTCAAAAATAGTTCGGGGAGGGGTGCCGTTGCGGCACGAACCCCTCCCCGAAACTTTCACTTCGGTGTCTCACTCTCCCGCGATGGAAGCGTGAGAACATTGCGTTAGCGCAAAGCGATCAGTTCGCCTTTTCGAGAATGTGGATCGCGCAGGCACTGCCGGCGCCGACGACGTGCGTCATGCCGATGCGGGCGCCTTCCACCTGACGTGCACCGGCTTCGCCGCGCAGATGCGTCGTGATCTCGTAGATGTTGGCGATGCCGGTGGCGCCGAGCGGATGGCCCTTCGAGAGAAGGCCGCCCGAGACGTTGACCGGAATCTTGCCGCCAAGGCTCGTCGCGCCGCTGTCGATCAGCTGACCGGCTTCGCCGTCCTTGCAAAGGCCGAGGTTCTCGTAGTGCACGAGTTCGGCGGTCGCGAAGCAGTCATGCAGCTCGATCAGGTTGACGTCGTTCGGACCGAGGCCTGCCATCTCGTAAGCAGTCTTGGCGGCGAGACGCGTCACCGCGTTGAAGTCCATCATCGCGAGATTGTGCGGGGTGTACGGATCGGACGCCATCGCCGATGCGCGCACCTTCACGGCGCGGCCCATCAGGCCAAGCTCACGCGCCTTCTTCTCCGAGCAGAGAACCGCAGCGGCCGAACCGTCGACGTTCACCGAGCACATCAGCTTGGTGTTGGGATAGGAGATCATCTCCGCGCCCATCACTTCTTCCAGCGGCGTTTCCTTCTGGTACATCGCCTTCGGGTTGAAGGTGGAGTGATGGTGGTTCTTCACCGACACCTTGGCGAACTGCTCGAACGTCGTGCCGTATTTGCGCGTGTGCTCAAGACCGACATGCGCGAAGACCGACGGCATCGTGCCGGAGCCTAGGAGGCCCTCGGTCGGAATGCCCTTGCCGCCGCCCGCACCGCCGAGAAGACCGGAGCCCATCTGCTCCGTGCCGACCGCGAGAACGATGTCGTAGACGCCGGCCTTGATCGCCATCCAGCCTTCGCGGAACGCGGTCGCGCCCGTGGCACAAGCGTTGGCGCAGTTCACAACCGGCACGCCGGTCTGGCCGATCTCGCGCAGGATGCGCTGGCCGACGCTGGCACCGGCTTCGCCGAGATTGCCGCTATAGACGGCCTGCATGTCGGCGATGGTGAGGCCGCAATCGTCGAGCGCCATCAGCGCCGCCTGCGCGCCGAGCTCCGGCACGGTGCGTTCGGGGAAGCGCCCGAACTTGATCATGTCTGTACCGACTACATAAACGTCGTTGCTCATGTTCGTGTTCTCCCTGATTTAGTTTGCGGGTTCGAAGAAATAGGCGATGTAGGAATTGCCGTCCTTGTCCTTGCGGCCGGCATCCTTGAGCGTGATTTTCACCGGCATGTCGAACTTGAGCGCTTCCGGTTTCGGTTCGACACCGAGGAGATTGCCCTTCAGCACGCCGCCGCCGTCGACATCGACGATCGCGGAGATGAACGGCACCGGCACGCCGGGGAAATTCCGGTGCACGATGGTGAAGTTGTAGAGCTTGCCGGTGGAGCCGAGCTTGATGTGGTCCATCTTGTCCCGGCTGAAGCACTTGCCGCACACCTCACGGTCGCCGACATAGACCTCGCCGCAGTTGCGGCACTTGGAGCCCGACAGATACGGCGCGCTGCCGTCCTTGGGCACCTTCACGAAATTCGTTGCGCCCTTTGTGGTGGGCTCCGGCTTCACGGCCGCTTCTGGCATGTGCGTCTCCTTATTCCGGGCGCACTCTATACCCATGCTTTCGCACAGCGCTATTTGGAATTTTATTACGCTGCGTAAGGGATTAGGCCGATTTGCCGGATACTTTTGACACAGCCGGATCAGCTTCCACCCGTCCCCGCAATTGGCCTTTTTTAGACCCATCGGCCCGGCGTGACGGCCATCACACGGATGACGATGCCGCTGCGTCCGCCCCACTTGCACGCCCGCTGACGTTGCGACGATCCTGCGCGCGAAGGGGAGGTTCGCCGGATGGCCGAATACGGGCTCGCATACTGGAACGCACAATCGCGCAACAGCACTGTCACGGACGAAGCGATGGTGGCGATGCGTTCGCACCCCCGTTTTCGTCCGGCCGTGCGCGTTGCGATGGCGGAAGCGGCGCGCCTCTATGACGCCGATCCGACGATGCGGCGCACGCTGTCCGACACCGGCCGTGGCGCCATGGGGTTTCTCGCCCTTTATCTGGATGCCACCGGCGGGCTGACGTTGGGCCGCATCAACGATCTGATGCACGAGATCGACGCCGGCAGCCGCGGGCGGGCGGCGGCGTTTCTCATCTGGCTGCGCATGATCGGCTACATCGAGCCATCCAACGATCAGCCGGACAAGCGCTCGCGCCTCTACAGTCCGACGCCGCACATGCACGCCGCGATCTCCGCACTCCTGCGCAAGGACATCGCGGCGCTCAGCCAGGTCGTGCCCGCAGCGGCAGCCGTGCTTCCTATCTTCGATCAGCCGGATGTGTTCGACCGCTTTCTCGCCGAACTCGGCCGCGGCATCGTCGACGTGATCAAATCGAGCGCGCCGGAGCGGGCGTTCATGCGCATCTTCGCCAGCCGCAACAGTGGGAACATCATTGTTCAGGCGTTGCTGTCGTCGAGCGATGACGACGACACCTTCCCGCCGTCGCGCCCCGTACCAGCCTCGGTTGCGGCGCTGGCCAAGCGGTTCGACACCTCGCGCTCACATGTGCTGCGGATGTTGCGCGATGCGGAAGACAGCGGCCTGCTGGTGCGCGATGCCGAGGCCGGGACGATCACCATTCTTCCTGCGTTCGGCGAAGAAGTGCTCGAGTTCTTCACGGTCTATTTCGTCGGCCTTGCGGCTTGCTGCTACCACGCGCTGAGCGGCGAGGCGGCCACTGCCGCTTAGGTCTGTGCGACCTCCGCCAGGACCTCCGCTTCGACTGTGGGATTGGCTTGGCCGTCGGCTGTCGCGATGAGCTCCTTTGGAATCAGCAGCATCACCGGCAGCATCAGGCCGTACACCACAGTCGTTGCGATGGCGCAGTAGAGAAAGCCATGCTCGGTCGACAGGCCGTAGATCTTCGCGCCCAGCAGGTCGCCACCGCGATAGGAGAGTTGGTTCGCACCCTCCACCATCATCATCAAGGTGCCTTGCAGACCCGGCGGACAGGAGCGCATGCCGAGGTCGTAGACCGCGCCGGCGAAGATGCCGCCCATCATGCCGATGGGCAGCGCAAGCCACATCGCCATCTTCGCAGATGTCACGAACGCAAGCGGCAGCATCTGCGGCGTGGTGATGATGATGCCCCAGAACAGCAGCTTGTTCAGCGGTACGCGCGTCGAAAGCCACGCGTACAGAAAGAACATCGGAATGAACGACGCAGCAAAGATCGCGTAGTAGTAGCCGTAGATCGCATCCGAAGCGTGCAGCTGGTTGGTGAGATAGAACTGCAGCGGCGTGTTGGAGCCAGGTGCGAACTGGAACATGAAGATCAGCAGCACGACGGGATAGATCGCGCGGTGCCTGAACAGGCGTTTGATGTCGCCGACGAAATCGGCACCTCGGGCCTGCGGCTTGTCGTAGGCGTGATCGAATACCGCTTTCGGCTTCCAGAGGCCGAGCACGGCGATGGCGAGCGAGAGAA
>DATAHD010000238.1:0-3386 GCA_036263395.1 Rhizomicrobium sp.
TGGACCTCCGGTGCGCAGCATTCGCAGTGGGGTCTCCTCCTCACCCGCACCGATCCGAAGGCGCTGAAGCACAAGGGCCTCACCATGTTCTTCCTGCGCATGGATACGCCCGGCGTCGAAGTGCGCCCGATCCGCCAGATGAACGAACAGTCCGGCTTCAACGAAGTCTATTTCACCGACGTCCGCATCCCGGACAGCCAGCGCCTTGGCGCGGTGAACGACGGCTGGAAGGTCTCGCTCACCACCCTGATGAACGAGCGCCTCTCCATCGGCTCCGGCATGTCGACCGGCTTCGAAGACCTCTTCGAATTCTGCAACGACTTCGAAATGGCTGACGGCACCGTCGCCGCCGACAACGCGATGGTGAAGTCGCGCCTCGCGCAATACGCCGTGCGCGCTAGCGGACTGCGCTACACCTCGCTCCGCTCGATCTCACAGTTGTCGAAGGGCGAGACGCCCGGTCCGGAAAACTCCATCGGCAAGCTGGTGGCCGGTGCGACGATGCAGGAGATCGCCAAGTTCGCGCTCGACCTGCAAGCCGAAAACGGCCTGATGCTCGACCCAAAGGACGCGCCGGCGATGGCGCGCTTCCAGGCGATCCTGATGCGCTCGCCCGCCACCCGCATCGAAGGCGGCTCCGACGAAATCCTGCGCAACATCATCGCCGAACGCGTGCTCGGCCTGCCGCAAGACATGCGCGCCGACAAAGACCTGCCGTTCGACAAGATCCCGACAACAGCGAAGGCGTAACGCTCATTTCCCCCTCCAGCTTCGCTGGAGGGGGCTGAGCGAAGCGAAGGGGGCGGGCCTACGCGGCAAAGCCGCGTTTGTTTGACCGCACCACATACAAAACACGTCGTCATGACCGGTCGATCCGTAGCGCAGCGAAGGGCGTACCGGTCATCCATTGCCGCGAATGTTGACGGTCGAGTCTCGGTGACGACACATCGAGGCAATGGATGGCCGGGAATGGCCTCCGCTGCGCTACGGCTCACCCGGCCATGACGATTAGGGAGAATAGATAACAGGCAGTTTTTCTTGTGGAGTGTGACTACACTATCCGGATAGCGCGTCGGTATCGGCAGCTGCCAATGCTGGCCAAAGCCCCATCAATATTTAGGCGTGCCGTCTCACATGCTTCCTTAGTTTGAAACGGCCCCGCGAGAGTAATCCAGCTAAGACGCTCTGAATGGTGCTGCTCAACGTACCACCCAGCTCTCGTCCAATGCGCTTCTGCTCTGGCTTCTGTCCCAATCAGAAAAAAGATCAACGATGCAGCAAGTAATCCGCGGAACATGATCTTCAATCCCGTCATGCTGTAGCGATACCGAAACTAGCATGCCTTGGGGAGAATACAGGCGTGTGCTACCGATACCGCGTCGCGAGCTGTGGCGACTGTCCCCCAAACGCCGCCAGATCGGCCTTGAACACCGCATCCAACAACTCAGGCCGCTCAACCCCCGGCGCGCACACCACCTCGCCCAACTCCAGTCCGCGCAAACTCGCCGTCACCACGTCGTCCGCCGACATGCGCGGGATCGCGCTGAGGTCGAAGCCCTGACGCGTATGGAATTCGGTCGCGACGACGCCGGGGCACAGCGCCTGCACCCGCACGCCCTCGACGCGCAGCTCTTCCGCCAGCACCTGCGACAGCGCCACGATGTGCGCGAGGGTGGCGGTGTAGATCGCGCGGCGCAGCGGATGTTCGGCAATCGGCGCCGGACCGCTGAAGGCCAGCATGCCGGCGACGTTGACGATCGTGCCGCCACCGCGTGCGATCATGCCGGGCACCGCCGCGTGCGCCAGCATCGTCGGCGCCACGACCTTCACATGCACCAGCTCGTTCGCCTTCTCCACCGGCAACGCCGCGAACGCCATGTAATGCGCAACGCCAGCATTGTTGATCAGCATGCTCAGCGGTTCGCTCCGGCAAACCTCCGCAACCGCCTGCACACCGTCATCGGTGGAAAGATCGGCCGTCACCACGCGCACCGCGACATTCGCAAGCTCCGCTTTCAGCGCTTCGAGCCGCGCGCGATCGCGTCCCACCACGATGAGGTTGGTGCCATCCGCCGCGAGCCGTCGTGCGAACGCCGCGCCGATGCCGGACGATGCGCCGGTGACGAGCACCAGTTTCGATGTCTGTGTCATGTCCTACTCCACCCAGGTTTTGAACGGTTGCTCAGGCGGTCATGCGCCACAGCGCTTCGAACGCGGCCTTGCTGTGCGCCCCCGCATTCTTGGGATCGCGGGCGATGAACTCGATCGTCGCGTCGGTCATCGCGCGCACCATCGCGGCGATGAACGCCAGCGGCACATCCTTCATCGGCCCGTTGGCGCGGCTGCGCTCCAAGAGCGCGGCGACGTCGGCCATCACCACATGCCCACTCTCGCGGCTCTCCGCGGTGAGGTCTTCCGATACGTCGAGCTGCGCCAGCGCCTTGCGCTTCTCCGGAAACGCCGTCGCCCAGGCCAGCGTGTTGGCCCACATGCGAAACAGCTGCGCGCGGATATCCCGCTCCTCCGCCACGCCATCCATCGACGTCGCGGCGCGGTCAGCCTTCAGCACGAGATAGAGCTGATTGAAGAGATCGCTCTTGGTCTCGAAGTAGGTGAACAGCGCGCCGTTCGAAACGCCCGCCGCCTGCGCGATGGCGGCGGTCGACGCGCCCAATCCCTCGGCCGCCACCACGCGCGCCGCCGCCGCCAGAATGGCGCTACGTTTGTCGTCGCTCTTGGGTCTGGCCACGCGTGTCGCTTCCGCAATCTCGAAAGCAACTATATAAGAGAGTGTCTAGTCAGTCAATAATTCAATCAGTAGCCATTGCCAGCACCACTCGCCATACATTTAGAGAACAGATCGCGGAGAAGCATCTTGAATATCTCTCATTTGTTCTATATTATTTCTCTTCATCTGAGAGGGAATGCTGAAAAATAGGCTAATCACACACGAGCACGACATACAGGGCCAGGATGCGAGTTCGCGCATCCGTTCGGGGACGCCACCAAAAAGGGGAGGGCTGACGTTCGATATGCCAGAGCGTCAACGACCACGATCTTTCCGTTAGGACCGCAGAGGAAGTGAAAGTGCGTGCTGGGTGACCGGAGGCGGTCATGCGGTGCGCCGGCGCAGTAACTTGCCGAGGCGGAAGTCCGTGCGATGAAAATTCGCGCGGGCTTCTCTCTTTTTATGGCGCTCTCGCGCGGCAATTGCCTCTAAAACTCTCCGCAGCAGGACAAACGCCAACAGGGACTAACGAAGGAAGCACCCATGACCGAAGCCTACATCATCGACGCCGTCCGCACGCCGCGCGGCATTGGCAAATATCCCAAAGGCGCGCTCTCGCAGATTCATCCGCAGCGCCTCGGCTCGACGGTTCTGCGTG
>DATAHD010000239.1:0-8493 GCA_036263395.1 Rhizomicrobium sp.
ATCAATTGCTTCACCGGTGCCCGAGAAGCGGCGGTCCTGATACTGCACGCCCAGCGACGACGCGGAGAGGAAACTCAGCGGCCCAAAGATCGCCTCGGCGCGGCTGTCCCACTCGTGATCGAGGAACGTGTCGCCCACGACACCCGCCGGATCGATCTCGGCATGGCGATATCCTGCATACCCCGCATCGATGTTCAGCGTCTGGAACGCACCGTTATCGATATCGATGGACGTGCGCGACAGTACTTTCGTCTGCCCCATATCGATATGCGTGTCATCGCTCGGGATGCCGTACTTCGCATCGTAGTGCATCACGGCGAGACCGGTGTGCGTGTCGGGCGTGAAGAAATACGATCCGCCCAGCGAAATCCCATCGCCCTTGAACGCGGAGTTCGCCTGCACGCCCAGCGGCGTGTCGTAGTTGTCCGCCTGCCGGAAGAAACCGTCGGCATGCAGCGCGAAATTGCCCACCGCGCCGTCCATCAGCACCGACGTCTCACGCGTGTTGGCATTGCTGTCATAGCCGACGGTCGCATCACCGCTGAACGCATTGTCGGGCAGGATCGTCGGCACGCGGTCGTTGATGACGTTCACCACACCGCCGATCGCCTGACTGCCATAGCGCAACGTCGCCGCGCCGCGCACCACCTCGATGCGCTGCGCCGCCAGTGGATCGATCGGCACACCATGATCCGGCCCGATGTCGGAGACGTCGAAGCTGCCGACACCGTCTTCCAGAATGCGCACGCGATTGGCGTCGAAGCCGCGGATCACCGGCCGGCTGGCGCCCGGCGCGAACTCCGTGCCCGCAACACCCGGCACGTCTTTCAACGCATCGGTCAGGCTGTCGCCGCCTTTCTTCAGGATATCGCTGCGATCGATCTGCGTGATGATGGTCGCGAAGCGGTCCGGCTTTTCGGCGATGGGGGAGGCGGTGACGACCACGGTTTCGACGTGGCCCTTGGACGTATTGTTATCCGCAAACGCGGGCGATACGGCGAGACCGAGCACGGTCGTCGCCAGCAATGAATGACGAAGCATAACGAATCTCCACGCGGCCACGCTTTGCGGGCTCGCAAAATGAATGGGAAACGCGGGCGTGAATGCGCGGCAGCGTCAGCTGGCGCACAGAACACGGCACACGGCTTGTTGTGGTGGAGTTAGGCTTGCGGTGGTCCGCGGCTTGTCCAGCTGTGCGAGGGCGCACTGGCCGGTGGCACAACAATCGCGAGCGATCCGGCAACGACAACGCCGTCGCCCGGCAGTTCGAGAACCTGCAGCGACGGGAACAGGAACGATCCCGCGTGAATCACCGCCCGGCACAGCGGGCAGTTCTCTTCATCGCCGCGCACGGGAAGGTTCTTGCGCGGCTTTACCTTCTCTTTGGCATCTGCGGTCACGGAGAATTGAAGCGCAGAAACGGCCGCCCCGCGCCGCTGATCGTGAATATGCGTCGCCGCGACATAGCTCTGCGCACCGAACGCCAGCAGGCAGAACATAGTGATCAGGAGCCGGCGCGACAGGGCCAGCGGCGAAACACGCCGCGCAATCGTGCGCTGTCTGCGAGCAAGACGGTTCAAAACGCAAACCCCTGTTGGCGTGCATTTTCGCTGCATGTGCAAACAGACGCAAGACTTGCGGGCTTTGTGACGCGGCCAAACAACTTCGTGACTTTACCCAGCCACCGATTGTTTTAAGACCGTGTGGCCTTGGGGGATATCATCATGAAGCGCCTGCTTGCCGCCTTTGCCGTTGCTGCGTTCACCACGACTGCTTTTGCTGCAGATGCGCCGCAGGCCACGCTGCCCGACTGGGACATCGCCGATCTCTACGCCTCGCCGCAGGCCTGGACCGACGCCTACACGAAAACAAAAGCGCAGGCGGAGGCTCTCAGCCAGTACAAAGGCACGCTCGGCAAATCGGCGGCCGCGATGCTCGCGGCGTTCGACGCGCTCTCGAAAGTGAACAAGGAGACCCAGCGCCTCGTTTCCTACGCCGGCCTTGTCGGCGACGAAGATGTGCGTGTCTCGGAAAATCAGGAGCGGGTGCAACTCGCCGCCGACCTGCAGACCCGCATCGGTGAGAACACCGCGTGGATGACGCCGGAGATCATCACCATCGGCGAAAAGAAAGTGGCGGCGTTCGAAGCACAATCACCCGAGCTCAAAACACGCTTCGGCTTCGCGCTCCACGACGCCCTGCGGTCCGCGCCGCACACGCTCAGCCAGGAAGGCGAGCGCATCATGGCCGCGAGCGGAAATATGGCGGCGCAGCCCGGCAACATCTACAGCCAGCTCGCCAACGGCGACCTGCCGTTCCCGTCCATCACTTTATCCGACGGCATGGTGATCAAGCGGCTCGATCTGCAGAGCTATTCAAAGTACCGCCAGGTCGCGAACCGCGCCGACCGCAAAAAGGTGTTCGACAACTACTTCGCCACCTACAAGAAATTCGAAGGCACATTCGGCCAGGTGCAGACCGCGCAGGTGTTGAGCGAGGAATTCAACGCCAAACAGCGGCAATTCCCGACCGCGCTCGATGCGGCGCTGTTCTCCGCCAACATGCCGGAAGGCGTCTATCACCAGTTGGTGGCGCAGGCGAATGCCGGCCTGCCGGTGTTCCACCGCTACCTCGCGCTGCGCAAGAAGATGCTCGGCATCAAGGACGAGCTCGCCTATTACGACATCTATCCGTCGATGTTCGCGGCCGACAATCCGCCGAAATACACCGTTGACGATGCACACCGCATCGCGCTTGCCGTCACCTCCGCCTATGGCCCGGATTACACCGCGATGCTGGACAAGGCGTTGTCGAGCAAGTGGATCGACACCTATCCGCGCGAAGGCAAGGCCGGCGATCAGTACGAGACCGATGCCTATGATGTGCACCCGTACATGCACCTGAACTACAACGACGACTTCGAGTCGCTGTCGGTCTATGTCCACGAATGGGGCCACGCGGTGCACAGCATGCTGGCCAACAAGGCCCAGCCGTACGAGACCGCGAACTATTCGACCTTCATCGCCGAAACGGCCTCGATCTCCAACCAGATGCTGCTCAGCGACTACATGGTCGCGCATGCCAAGACGAATGCAGAGAAGCTCTTCTTCCTCGACAAGGAGCTCGAGCTGATCCGCTCCACCTTCTTCCGCCAGACGATGTTCGCGGAATTCCAGCTCGCGATCCACGAGGAGGTGGAGCAGGGTAAGCCGCTCTCCGGCGCCCGCATGACGGAGCTTTATTGCAGTGTGCTGAAAAAGTATCACGGCGCAGACAGGGGCGTGATGACCATCGATCCCGCCTATTGCAGCGAATGGTCGATCATCCCGCACTTCTATTTCGGCTTCTATGTCTGGCAATACGCAACCAGCATGGCCGGCGCCGCACAATTCACCGACGCGATCGAGAAAGAAGGCGCCCCCGCCCGCGACCGCTACATCGCAATGCTGAAAGCCGGCGGCAGCGACTATCCCTACGAACTCTACAAAAAAGCCGGCATAGACATGGCCAGCCCGGCCCCCTATCAGGCCCTCATCGCCCGCATGAACAGCGTGATCGACCAGATCGACGCGCTGACGGCCAAATGATCAGAAGTGCCAGACTTCATCGTCCGCCTCGATGCCGAGGCTCTGCGAGAAGTCTTTGAAGATGATCAGAAGCTCTTCGATGTCGATCGCTGCGGGTGCGTTGCTCGGAAAACGGTAGCGCCAGAAGCTTGTCATATGCGCCATCGCGCCCAGCGTTTCGCCCATCTCGCGGAACAGCTTTGGCGCCTGCAAAAGGAAGTCGCGGAACAGCCGCGGCTCCCTGCGGTCGATGAGGTTCGAATACGCGCTGTCGTAGATGCCGAGGATACGGCGCACATTCTGTCCGCCATCGCGCGCAGCGCAGATCAGCGACCGCTTCGTCTTGTCGAGATACGCCACCTCGTCGGAGGTGATGCGATTGAGAGGCCGGATGGCGCGCACCGCCTTGAGCACATCGACAAGGTTGGGCCACGCCGTCTCTAGACTCCATTTGTAATAGAGAAAGCCGCGCCAGCTGAAGATGCCCTGGGTGAATTCCTCGCGGTTCATCGCGAAGGTGAGGCGCAGCGGCTCCAGCCGCTCGTTGCTCTCATCGGTGAGAAGCGCCGCAACCATCTTGCCCGACGTCAGCGCCGAATTGCCCGTCTTCCCGCCGGTCGCTAGCGATGTAAGCCGGCGCACTTCCCGCGCCGCAAAATCGAACATGCCGCGCTGATCGGCCGGCGAGATCGAGAAGTAACACGCGTCGGGCAGGATATCGTGCTCGCGCAGATGCTCGCGCAGGATGAACGGATCGAGCGAGGGTATGTCGTCGATCAGCCGCAGCACTTCCATATCGCGGCTCAGATGCGCGCGATCGGTATAGTTGCCCGCTTCCGCCAGCATCGCATCGTAGTTGCGCTCGCTGACGAAGAACGAGCGTCCCCCGACGCGCAGATCCTTCTTCTCGAACGGGATGATCACCTTCGTCGCCGTCGCGCGCGGTGGCACAAAGGAATCGCCTTCATCGCCACGCAGCCGGTGCTTCAGAATGATGGAGCGATTCAGAACCGGCGAGATGAAGAACGGCCGCCGCTTGTGCTGTTCGTTGTCCGCTTGCTCTTCCGCAATCGCCGCAAGGTTCAGGACACGGCTCGACGCAGCCCCGGACAGGGCCGTCAACGTCCGCAATGCCCGGTCACTACTCAACGCAACAATCCACCTGACAAGCGTGTACCAAAGGCAGATTCCTGCGCTGCCCGCGTACACAGGCGGTTAAGATTAAGTGGCAGCAGTAAACTTCGTATGTAGGAGGGCCGGCTTCGCGCCGTCCGGGGCCAACAGCCGCAGTTTTTGTGGCGGCATCCGGGACGACACGTTAATAGAGGCCGTCATTTCTTAAAGGGCCGTTCATGCTTCGTATCCGCGCGCTTGCGCTCGCATCCGCCGCCATCCTTGCCGTTACTGCTCCCGCTCTCGCCGCCAAGCCGAAACATCCGGCACCTGCGGCCGCCACCACCGCCGCCAATCCCTTCGCGAAGCCGAGCACCCTGCCGCTCCAGGCGCCGCCCTTCGACAAGATCAAGGACACGGACTACGCGCCCGCCTTCACGACCGCGATGAAGATTCATTCGGCGGAGATCGCCGCCATCGCCAACAACAAGGCCGCGCCGACCTTCGATAACACCATCGGCGCGATGGAGAAGTCCGGCCGCATGCTGGAGCGTGTCGGTCTGGCGTTCGGTGCCGTCGTGCAGGCCAACACCAACGACACGCTCGACCAGGTGCAGAGCGACATGGCGCCGAAGCTCTCCGAGCACAACGACGCCATCAACCTGAACGCCAAGCTCTTCGCCCGCGTGAAGGCGCTCTACGACACGCGCACCACGCTGAACCTCGATGCCGAGCAGATGCAGGTTCTCACGCTCTATTATGAGGGCTTCGTCCATTCCGGTGCGCTGCTGTCCGATGCCGACAAGGAAACGCTGAAGGCACTCAACAAGGAAGAGGCCACGCTCTCGACCGCGTTCCAGCAGAAGCTGCTCGCCGGCACCAAGGCCGGCGCCCTCGTCGTCGACGATAAGGCCCAGCTCGCCGGCCTCTCCGATGCGGAGATCACCGCCGCGTCGAAAGCCGCCGAGGACCGCAAGCTGCCGGGCAAGTATGTCATTCCGCTGCAGAACACCACGCAGCAGCCGGTGCTGACCGATCTCTCCGACCGCGCCACCCGCGAAAAGCTGTTCGGCAATTCGTGGACCCGCACGGAAAAGAGCGACGCCAACGACACGCGCGAGACCATCGCCCGTCTCGCCCAGCTGCGCGCCCAGAAGGCCAAGCTGCTCGGCTTCGCGAACTACGCCACCTACACGCTCTACGACCAGATGGCGAAGACGCCGGAAGCGGTCGAGAACTTCATCGCCCAGCTGACACCGGCCACCGCCGCAAAGGCCGCTGACGAGGCCAAGCAGATCCAGGCGATGATCACCGCCAAGGGGGAGAAGTTCGATCTCAAGCCGTGGGACTGGCAGCGCTATGCCGAGATGGTGCGCAAGCAGAACTATGATCTCGATGAGAGCGAACTGAAGCCGTACTTCGAACTCAACAAGGTGCTGATCGACGGCGTGTTCTATGCCGCGACCCAGCTCTACGGCATCACCTTCAAGGAACGTCACGACATCCCGGTCTATCAGCCGGATGTGCGCGTGTTCGACGTCTTCGACAAGGACGGTACGCAGCTCGCGATCTTCTATTGCGACTACTTCAAGCGCGACAACAAGTCGGGTGGCGCCTGGATGAGCAACTTCGTCAACCAGTCGTTCCTCAACGGCACCAAGCCGGTCGTGTTCAACGTCGCCAACTTCCCGAAGCCGCCGGCCGGTGAACCCGTCCTGCTCACCTTCGACGACGTGACGACTATGTTCCACGAATTCGGTCACGCCCTGCACGGCATGTTCGCGCATTCGAAGTACCCGCTGATCTCGGGCACCAACACGGCGCGCGACTGGGTCGAATTTCCGTCGCAGTTCAACGAGCATTGGGCGCTCTATCCCGACGTGCTCAAGCACTACGCGGTGAACTATAAGACGGGTGCGCCGATCCCGGATGCGCTGGTCGAGAAGATCAAGAAGTCGTCCACCTGGGGCCAGGGCTACTCGCTCGGCGAACTCCTCGCCGCCTCGCAGCTCGACATGCAGTGGCACTCGCTCCCGGCCGATGCGCCGAAGCAGGATGTCGACGCGTTTGAGACCAAGGCGCTCGCCGACACGCACACCAACTTCGACAATGTGCCGACGCGTTATCGCTCCAGCTACTTCCTGCACATCTGGGGCAACGGCTATGCGGCCGGTTACTACGCCTATCAGTGGACGGTGATGCTCGACGACGACGCCTATGCGTGGTTCGAGAAGAACGGCGGCCTGACCCGCGAGAACGGTCAGCGCTTCCGCGACATGATCCTGTCGAAGGGCCACAGCGAGGACTACGGCACGATGTTCCGCGCCTTCTACGGCAAGGATCCGGACATCGCTCCGATGCTCGAGCACCGCGGCCTGACGCAACCGGCAGCCCCGGCCACGCCGCCCGCCAAGACCAACTAAGCCCGCGTTTGGAGGGCCGGCAACACCGGTGTCGCGAAAGCGGCACCGGTGTTGTCATTTTGGCGTATGCACGATCAGTTGTTTCGCGACGCAGATTGGATCGACCATCAGGCCGATTGATGTACCCATTGCACCGCCGCTTGCTGGCGCGCCGCTTGGCAGGTTCGCAGCGTTAACGCACGGCACGCGCACCGGCGTGTTGCGCGCCTTGATCCCCGCCGCCCATCGCGCCGCATCCACCGCGCGCTCTTTCACAAACCCCGGCGCCGGATGGCGCATCGCCGCGATGAACGCGCCATCGCAATGTGCTCGCGCCTCGGCTGACAGCATCGCCAGATTCTCCGGCGCGCAGCCGAACAGCGATTGATGCAGTCCCTCCATCGTGTCGAACGGCAGCGCGGGAATGTTCTGCGGCAGCTGCAGCGGGACATTCTCCGGCGGCAAGGTCCGCGCACGCTCACGATGGGGCGCGTTCACCGGTCTCTGCGGCACGGGCGGTTCGGCGGCGCGCAGCGTTTTGAAGAACCGGATGATGGTCTCTTTCGTCTGCACCACCGCCGCGCGATGCGACGGCGCGTGCAGCACGGCAAGCAACACCAGCAGATGGATAAGAACGACCAGCGCGGCACTGACCCAGCGTGGCGAGCGCCACGCGGGACCGGTGTCATTGCCTGCCGTCTGGAATTCCAGCAGCGCCAACCCAGCCTCCAGCCCCCGCCGGATCAGTCAGTGTAAGGACGTCAGACGTGTGTCGCCAAGTCCGGAGCGGTGCGCGTCAGAAAACCCGCACCGTCACGTCCTCCGGCTTCAACACGATCTCCGGGTTGCGCACCGTCACCGTGCGCGACTGTCCTTTGACGAGGTCGAAGTGATTGTCGCTGAACCGCGTCGCGCCATGCGGCACGATCAGGTGCGTGAAATAGAGATAGTCCGGCGCCGTGATCGTCACCGCCAGTTCGTGCGGCCCCTGCTGTACGACCTTCACCTCCGGTCTCGCGCTGTCCGGCCGGACCAGATCCTTAATCGGCGCAAAGAACAGCCGGTTGTCGAACACCGCCGCGTTGTCCGACGTCACGTGCAGATAGCGATCCGCCGCCGCACCGATCTTCGCCGCATCGCCGCGCCACACCGCCCCGCTCGTGTTGGCCGCCATTTTCGCCCGCGCGTTCTCACGCCACAACGCGCCACCGGCGAAACGCCCGAGTTCGATCGTCATCTCGTCATCGAACGCACTCTGCGTCTCATTGGTAATCCACAGCTCCACCGCGCCATCGTCCAGCTTCTTGAACGACGCCAGCACCGGCGCATAGGCCCGCCGCGTGTAGAAATATCCCGCCTTCGCAAAGCCGTTGTAGTCGAGGATGCTCCAGCTCACGCACGGCCAGCAGTCG
>DATAHD010000240.1:0-4089 GCA_036263395.1 Rhizomicrobium sp.
CCCAGCGACAGCATCGCCTTGAGATTCGGCAGTGTCGCGAGCAGACCCGGCGGCGGCCGGAAGCTCGCCACATAGTCGATGGCCTCCACCGCAAACGTGTCGCGCCCATGCACGACAGTCGTCATGCCCTCGCGCGCGAAATACGTCGCCATATGTTCGGCGAGCGCAGGCGGCAGCGCGATCAGAACGGTGGGCATGCGTTAAGGCTCGCCGCTTTCGCGAACGTGTTCAACCGGCTTGGTCAAACGCTGGGTGGAATTAGCCCGGCTTCTTTTCCGCAGGAGCAGCCGGTGCTTCTGCCGGCTTGGCCGCACCGCCAGCTGCCGGAGCCGCAGCCCCACCAGCGGCCGGCGCTGCAGCACCTTCGGCCGGCTTCGCAGCGGCGGCCGGATTCGGCGCCGGGATGGCGAGCGGGCTGTCGGCCTGCGTGCGCAGATAGGCGAGCAGGTTCACGCGATCGGTCGCACTGCGCAGACCGGCGAAGCTCATCTTCGTGCCCGGCACATAGGCGGCCGGCATCTTCAGAAACTTGAACAGCTTCTCGTAGTCCCACGCGCTGTGGTCGGACGTCATCGCGCTGGAATAGCTGAAGCCCGGGTGTTCGCCGCGTGCACGGCCGACGACGTTCCACAGATTCGGACCGATCTTGTTCGGGCCGCCCTTGGTCAGGTCATGGCACTGTTCGCAGCGGGTCACGATCGCTTTGCCGGCATTCACGTCCGCGGTGGGAAGGACGGTGCCCCAATCGGGCATGGCTTCTTCAACCGGTGCAGCAGCAGCGCCGCCAGCGGTGGCTTCCTCGACGCCCTCGACGACATAGCCGGGCTTCGCAGGCATCTCAGGTTCAAAGATCGCTTCGGTGGTAAAGCGCACCACGAGCACGAACATTACTGTGCCCAGGACGGCGCCCAGAATCTTGTTCCACTCAAAGGAATCCATAAGCTCATTCCCACCCGAAAATCGGGGCGACATTACCCGCGCCCCTATTGCGAAGCGCGCGGCGAAGCGTCGCATAAGTACCGGAAAAGACTGGGGCTAACGCTGAAATCATGAACCCGATTGTGCTCATTCCGGCGCGCCTCGCGTCGACCCGATTGCCCGACAAACCACTGGCAGACATCGCCGGTTCGCCGATGATCGTGCGGGTGTGGCGGCAAGCCGTGGCCGCCGCGCTTGGCCCGGTTGTCGTCGCCGTGGCGGAACGTGAAATCGCCGCCGCTATCGAATCGGCAGGCGGCCGCGCGGTGCTCACCGATCCGGATCTGCCGTCCGGCACCGACCGAATCAACGCGGCGCTCCAGAGCGTCGATCCCGACGGCAAACACGATGTCGTCGTGAACCTGCAGGGCGATCTCCCGGCCCTTGATCCGGCATATGTCAAAGCGGTGGTCGACGTCCTCGCCTCCGCCAATGCCGACATGGCGACCTTGGCGGCCGAGATCGACGATCCCGCCGATTACGACAACCCCAGCGTTGTGAAGCCGGTCGTCGCCTGGGATGCAACCGGCACCCGCGGCCGTGCCCTCTACTTCACCCGTGCCCGCGCCCCAACAGGCGAGGGGCCGCTCTTCCATCACGTCGGCATCTACGCCTTCCGCCGCGCCGCCCTCGAACGCTTCGTCGCGCTGCCGCCGTCGCCGCTCGAGAAGCGCGAAAAGCTGGAGCAGCTGCGCGCACTGGAAGCGGGCATGAGCATTGCGATTGCGCGCATCGATAGTGTACCGCTCAGCGTCGATACCCCCGCCGACCTGGAGAAGGCCCGCAAGGCCCTGAGTTGAGTGACCATGAGCAAGCTGATCGCCCGCGCCAAAACCGTTGCCTTCCAGGGCGAACTGGGTGCGTTTGGCAATCAGGCGGCGCGCGAAGCCCTGCCGCACTGCACGGCGACACCCAAGCCATCGTTTGAAGACGCCGTCGAGGCGGTGCGCAGCAGTGAAACCGATCTCTGCATCATCCCGGTCGAAAACTCGCTGCACGGCCGCATCGCGGACATCCATCATCTTCTGCCGCAGGCCGGTCTCTACATCGTCGGCGAATACTTCCTGCCGATCCATCTGCAGCTGCTCGGTCTGAAAGGCGCGAAGATCGGCGACATCAAGGTCGCCTACAGCCAGCCGCCCGCGCTCGGCCAGTGCCGCAAGATCGTCCGCGAACTCGGCATCAAGACGCAGGACTGGTACGACACCGCCGGTTCCGCGCTGCATGTCTCTAAAGAGGGCGACAAGTCGCTCGCCGCCATCGCCTCGAAGCTCGCGGGTGAGATGTACGGTCTCGACGTGCTGCGCGCCGATGTCGAGGACGAGCATCACAACACCACGCGCTTCCTCATCATGGCGCATGAGCGCGATGATGCGCCCGCGCCCAAACCTGGCGATACCGGCAAGGTGGTCACCAGCTTCGTCTTCCGCGTCCGGAACGTACCTGCCGCGCTTTACAAAGCGATGGGCGGCTTCGCGACCAACGGCATCAACATGACGAAGCTGGAGTCATATCAACTCGGCGGCACCTTCAACGCGACGCAGTTCTACGCCGACATCGAAGGTCATCCGGAAGAGCAGGGCGTGAAACACGCGATGGAAGAACTCGCATTCTTCTGCAGCGAACTGCGCGTTCTTGGCGCCTATCCCGCGCACGCGTTCCGCGAAGATCTGCCCTAGGCATTCGTCACATAACGCCTGTCATTCCGTTCAGTTTCGGGGCGGAACTTAGGCAGGAACCTCTGCCGCCGCTTCCTCGTTTTATCTGACGAGCGGCAGGACGGCTTTCGCCATTTCGAATTTTGCCTGCAGCGGTTCGGTTCCACTGGCCCATGGCGGCAGTGTGATCGTGTCCGGCGCTCCTCTCCAGGCCGACGCGTGCCCACCGTTCTCGCGGGGCGCTTTCGCTTGGGGATTTCGATGGTCGCGTTGCATTTGGAGGTTCGAACATGTCGCCCAATCTTCTTGGCTCTGCGCCCCACGGCGCGCTCTGCGATGCCCTGCTCGCACGCGGTCCCTCACCGGACCTCAGCGCCGACGACAATCTGTTCGGCTGGCTGGTCGGCTCGTGGGATGTCGAGGTGCACGATTTCGAAACCGACGGCGCGCGCCGTGTCTCCAACGGCGAATGGCATTTCGCCTGGGTGCTCGAAGGCCGCGCCATTCAGGACGTGTTCGTCACACCGAAGCGAGGGGAGCGCTCGTTCGGTCCGATGCCGGCCAACCGCTACGGCACGACCTTGCGCATCTTCGACGTCGCCAGCAGCGTCTGGCGTCTCGTCTGGATCAATCCGGTGCGCAACGACGTCGATATGCTGACCACGCGCCGCGACGATGGCGACATCGTGCAGGAAGGCGTCGATGTGAACGGCACGCGTTTTCGCTGGATATTCTCCAACATTACAGACGATGGCTTCACCTTCTGCGCAGAGGAAGCGCTGGAAAGCACCGGCGACTGGAAGAAGCTCGCGGAGCTCACCGCGACACGGACGTCCTAAGGCTTCCACGCGTACCAGCGAAACATCGCCTCGGGATGATGCGGATGCGGCGCATCGTGCGTGTGCGTCATGCCGACATGCTCATAGAAACCCTGCGCCCGCATATTGCTGATGTGCGTGCGCAGCCAACCCTCCGGCATCTCACGGCGCACAAAGTCGATCAGCTGCCGCCCAAGTCCGCGCCCACGCGCACCGTCGGCAAGGAATATCTGGTCGAGCGCCCGCTCGCGCGGAATGGTCGCCAGCATCGCAACGATCGCGCCGTCCTCTTCAACCGCGTAGAGATTCCAGCCGCGGTGGGCGATATCGCCCGGAATCCGCGCCCGCAGATCGGCTTCGGTGATACCGACCGGACCATCCACCCCATAGGCTGACGCGAGATAGCCCTCGTACCAGACGCGCGCGATGTCGTCGTAATCGTCTTCACGCGCCGGCCGGATAATCATTCCTGTTCCGCGAAGGCCTTGATCAGGTGATGCGCGATGGCGATGGCCGGCGGCACGAACACGCCTTCGACCCGCTCACCCGCGATCAGCTTCTTCGCCGTCTCGCGATCCAGCCATTTCGCTTCCGCGATCTCGTTGTCGTCGCACTTGAAGTCGCGGCTTTCGGCT
>DATAHD010000241.1:0-11175 GCA_036263395.1 Rhizomicrobium sp.
TTGCGGAAAGTTATAGGTGCGAATGCGCTCCGACCGGTCGCCGCTGCCAACCTGGCTCTTGCGTTCTCCAGCCCGCGCAGAGTCAATGCGCTCGCGCTCGATATCGTACAGCTTGGCCTTCAGCAGCTTCATTGCCTGGGCTTTGTTCTTGTGCTGCGACTTCTCCGTCTGCTGCGCGATGGCGATGCCAGTCGGCAGATGCGTGATGCGCACGGCACTTTCCGTCTTGTTGACGTGCTGACCACCCGCGCCCTGCGCGCGGTACACGTCAATGCGCAGGTCCTTTTCGTTGATCTCGATATCGACGTCTTCGGCTTCCGGCAGCACCGCAACAGTGGCAGCAGACGTATGAATGCGTCCGCTCGCCTCCGTCACCGGCACGCGCTGCACGCGATGCACACCGCTCTCGAATTTCAGCTTGGCGAACGCCCCGCGGCCCTGCACTTCCAGCACCGCTTCCTTGATGCCGCCGAGCTCACTCTCGGTCATCGACATCATCTCGGTCTTCCAGCCTTGCAACTGGGCATAGCGCTGATACATGCCAAGCAGATCGGCCGCGAACAGGGCCGCCTCATCGCCGCCCGTACCGGGGCGAATTTCGACGATGGCCGACGAGTCGTCCGCCGCATCCTTCGGCAGAAGCTGAATCTTGAGATCGTGCTCCAGCTTGCCGAAGTTCTCTTTCAGCTCCGCGCGCTCTTCCTCTGCCAAAGCGCGCATATCCGAGTCCGTCGCTGGATCGTCGATCAACGCTTCGGCGTCGGATATCTGCTTGGCAACTGAACGATAAGCCTCGGCCGCAGCGACGACCGGCTGTAGTTCGGCATGCTCCTTCGACAGCGTGACAAAACTGGTGCCGGATGAGCCGGAAGCAAGTTCGGCTTCAATCGCCTGAAAGCGATCGATGAGTCGGGCAAGTTTGTTTTCTGGAATCATGGTCAGAGCGAACAGCAGGAAGTGGATAGCGGAAGCGAGTGAATCGGGCGAACGCGACGCGGTTCATTCCGCTCTTCGCTGTTCGCCGTGCGCTACAACGCCGGTTCGAGCTTCTGATCTCGGGCCGCTTCGATCTCGGCGGCTTTCTTCTCGCAAAGATCGACGACGTGGTCGACCAGCTTCTCGTTCTCGAGTTTGTAGGCCGGCTTGCCGTTCAGATAGATCATGCCGGCGCCCTTGCCCGCGCCGCCGCCGGTGAACCCCATGTCGGTTTCACGCGCTTCGCCCGGACCGTTCACCACGCAGCCGATGATCGACAGCGTCATCGGTGTCGAGATGTGCTTCAGCCGGCTCTCAAGAATCGACACCGTATCGATGACGTTGAAGCCCTGCCGTGCACAGCTCGGGCACGACACGATGTTCACGCCGCGATGGCGCAGGTTTAGCGACTTCAGAATGTCGAACCCGGCACGGATTTCCTCGACCGGATCGGCCGACAGCGACACACGGATGGTGTCGCCGATGCCGCTCCACAGCAGCATGCCCATACCGATGGACGATTTCACCGTGCCGCTCATCAACCCGCCGGCTTCGGTGATCCCGAGATGCAGCGGATAATCGCACGCTTCCGCTAAGCCCTGATACGCCGCCACTGCCAGGAAGACGTCAGACGCCTTCACGCTGATTTTGAATTCAAAGAAGTCGTTGTCTTCCAGAATGCGCGCATGATTCAGCGCGCTCTCGACCATCGCTTCGGGGCACGGCTCGCCATACTTCTCGAGCAGTTCTTTCTCGAGCGATCCAGCATTCACGCCGATGCGCATAGATAGGCCACGATCCTTCGCGGCCTTCACGACTTCCTTCACGCGCTGCGCACTGCCGATGTTGCCGGGATTGATACGCAGGCACGCAGCGCCAGCCTCGGCCGCTTCGATAGCGCGTTTATAGTGGAAGTGGATGTCGGCCACGATCGGCACGCGCGACGCGCGCACGATCGCCTTCAATGCCTTCGTCGCATCCTCGTCGGGACACGACACCCGCACGATATCGGCACCGGCATCCTCCAACGCGCGCACCTGCGCGATGGTGCCGTGGATATCCGCCGTCACGGTGTTGGTCATGCTCTGCACCGTGATCGGTGCATCGCCGCCGACTTCCACCGAGCCGACGCAGATCTTCCGCGATTTGCGGCGGATGATGTCCCGATAGGCGCGAACGCTCATGTCGTCTTTCTTGCGCCGGCTTTATCCGGCGCGGCCGCTACCATAGCGGTCAACAACGGACTGCGGATCGAGCGAAACGGCGTCGGCCATCTGGCCCTTGCCACCGCCATGGCCCATCGCCTGGCCGTCGAGATCGATTTCAACCGCGCCGCCGTTCGGCGTCGTCAACGTCGTGCCGACAACATTCGGCACACGATACGTGTCGCCCGGCTGCAGAACGCGGTTGATGAAAACTTTGTGGCCCGGGCCGAGCACCAGAATCTTGGTGGCCTCCGTCACGCGCAGCACGACACGCGCGCTGCTGTTCGCTTCACCATAGACGTGGCCAACCGGAATCGGTGCCGGCGCCGCAGTTGCGGCAGGCGGCGTCGCGGTTGCATCCTGCTGCCCCGGCGCTACGGCTTGCGGATTGGTGGTTGTTGTCGGCGCCACGGCAGCCGGCGCGGCGGGCTGTTGCTGCGGCGCGACTTGCGCGGTTTCCTGCTTCGGCACCAACTGCGTCGGCACATCGGCGACCGGCTGATTTGCAACGGTGTCTGCTGAAATCGCGAGGTGGTAGGCGCCGTAAATCACCAGCACCAGCACGATGACGCCGACCACCATCCAGCCATATGGCAGGTGACGCTCTTCGGTCTCATCCGGATACGGCGGCGGCTCCCGCTCTTCGGTGCGACCGGCGATCTCTGCTTTGTAGCGCTCGACGCACTGGATCGGGTCGAGACCAAGGTAATCGGAATAGGTGCGGACAAAGCCAACCGCATAGGTCCGGCCGGGAAGCGCCTCGATCCGGTCCTCCTCCAGCGCCTCCAGATGATCCTTACGGATTTTGAGGGCCTTGGAGACCGTGGCGAGGTCATCGCCGCGCCGCAGACGGGCGGCACGAAGGTCCTGTCCGACCGTTTCCAGGGCGGTATCCATATCGCCTGAGATTTCCCGCAAGTGTATGCGTTTACGGCTTAATTCGCCGCTTTCATCGAGGCTCAGACGGGTGACTTTGCTCATGCGCTACCAATAACGACAAGCCTCTGGCATTGCCAGACGAAACCGCGCCGGACGCGCAACCTGCGCGCTAGTGTCCAGTGCTCGCCGGCTGACCGCTTTTCTCGATCTCGGCCCACTCGGCGCGCGTGTGGCAGACCTTAGGACCCGGCAGCATGTTCTGATCGTCGGACGCGACGCGCTTGCAGACCACCTGTTTCGGATCGACGGGAACACTACCGGCGGCCGGTTCCTTCTCAGGCGGCTTGACGTCAGCCGCGAACGCGGCGCTGCCGCTACCCGCGAGCAAAAGTGCAAGAGCCATTACGCGAAACATGATCGTCTCCTTCACACGCTTATATGGGGTGAAGAGCCCGGCTTTTTTAGGGCGCTATTGCAGCACAACGCCGCGTTCTGCCGCAAAGGCGAGAAGCCGCGTCCGCAAGCTGTGGTCGGTGCGATGGCACAGCTGATCGACAAACGGCGTGATCTCGCGCGTGTCGATGCTGCGGATCATTGTTTTGATGAGGCCAATCTGCGCCGGTTGCATGGACAGCGTGCGCAGCCCGAGTCCGATCAGAGCCATTGCATCGAGCGGCTTGCCTGCCATCTCACCGCATAGCGAAAGCTCGCCACCGCCGCCCGCTTCTTCAGCACTGCGCACGATCTGTCGGATCAACGTCAGCGCAGCCGGGTTGAGCGCATCATAGCGGCGTGCGACGCGCGGGTTCGTGCGATCGACCGCGAACACAAACTGCATCAGGTCGTTCGATCCGATGGAGACAAAATCCGCGCTGCGCAATATCTGCGGCAGCATGAACATCAACGCCGGAACTTCGAGCATGGCGCCAACCATCGTTTGCCGTGGCTGGGGTTGCCCAAGAAGCCGCGCACGCTCGAGCTCGCGATCCACCAGCGCGCGTGCCTGGTTGAACTCGGCGACATCGCTGATCAATGGCAGAAGAATACGCAGCGTTCGTCCTGCTGCCGCCGTCAGCAGCGCACGCACCTGATAGCGAAGCAACGCCGGCCGATCGAGCGCGATACGGATCGCGCGCCAACCCAACGCCGGGTTTTCCTCGCGCTCAAATCGTGCGTACGGCAAAACTTTGTCGCCGCCGAGATCAAGCGTGCGAAACACCACGGACTTGTCGCCAGCCGCATCGATGACGCTTTTGTAGAACGCAATCTGATCCGCGAGGCGCGGCATCGTTTCACCGATCATGAACTGCAATTCGGTCCGAAACAGACCAACGCCATCGGCACCGCTGTCCTTCAGATGCGGCATGTCGAGCAGCAAGCCCGCATTCATCATCAGTCGGATCGGCACACCATCTTTGGTGACGGCCGGCAGATCGCGAACCTCGGCAAAACGGGCAACGCGTGAGGCGTGGACCATCTTCTTGGATTCGAATGCCGCGATGATGTCCGGGATCGGGCGCAGATGGACCTCGCCCGTTTCACCATCGATGACGATGGTGTTGCCGGGCCGCGCGATGTCGGAAATCCCTTCGACGTTTCCGACCAGCGGCACGCCCATGGAGCGAGCAACGATCGCGACATGCGATGTGATCGCGACGTCCTCCAGCACCAGTCCCGTCAGCCGCTCGCGTGCGTAGTCGAGGAGGTCCGCCGGCCCCATGTTGCGTGCAACAACGATCGCGCCCAGCGGCAGATCTTTAACGGCTTGGTTATCGACGTCGCCGGTCAGATAGCGCAGCAGCCGTCGCGCCAGGTCATCGAGGTCATGCGCACGATCGCGCAGGATGGGATCGCCAAGGCGGCTCATGCGCAGACGCGTGTCGTCCTGCACCCGCTCAACCGCGGCCTCCGCCGTCAAACCATCGCGCACGGCGCTGCGCATACGTTGCCGCCAGCCACGGTCATGCGCGAACAGCCGGTAGGTCTCGATGATCTCACGCCCCTCGCCGGTCAGGTCGAGTTCGCTCGACTCGAGCATCTCATCGACCGATGCGCGCAGGGATTCGATCGCATTCTCAAGCCGTTTCAACTCTTCCTGTGGGTTGTCCGCGATCATGCGGTCCACACGCACACGCGGCTCATGCATCACCACGATGCCGACCGCGATACCTTCCGACAGACCTTCGCCGCGGATCGCCAGCGGCCGGTCGGGCCGCAGCTCCGGCTCATCAAGTTCAGCGAGATTGAAGAACGTGCCCTGCGCCACGACCTCCGCCAGCACCATGGCGACAGTCTGCAGCGCCTCGACCTCTTCTTCCGCATACAACACCGCCGCGCGGTTTTGCACCGTTAGGACGCCGAACACCTGCCCGCCGCGCACGATCGGCACGCCGAGGAATGACTTGTAGGGGTCTTCGCCAACTTCCGGCCGATAGGAGAAGTGCGGGTCGTTCGGCGCGTCGGAGAGGTTCACCGGCTCGGCGGTATCGGCCACAAGGCCGACAAGGCCCTCGCCGTCCTTCATCCGCGTGTTGTGGACTGCGTTGGGGTTCAGGCCTTCAGTCGCGAACAGTTCGAGAAAGCTGCCGGCGCGCCGCAAATAGATCGAGCACACCTCCGCGACCATGTTGGTCGCGATAACCCGCACAAGTTTGTCTAGGCGGCTCTGCGCACTCGCGCCCTCCGCCATGATTTCGCGGAGCTTGCGCAGCAGTAGCCGAGGGCCGCCCGCTGAGACGGCCATCAGACACCTCCCCCTTGCGGGGAGGTCGAAAATTCGGCGAGCGAAGCGAACCGGATTTTCGGGTGGGGGCGTCTGTTAAGCAGCGTCGAGTTCATACGCCGAGTGTAGCGCACGAACCGCCAGTTCCACATATTCCTCGGCGATGAGTACGCTGACTTTGATCTCGGAGGTGGAGATCACCTGAATATTGATCCCCTTGTCGGAGAGCGTACGGAACATCGTCTGGGCAACACCGGGATGCTGGCGCATGCCGATGCCGATGATCGAGACCTTGGCAACATTGGCATCGGACGTCAGTTCGCGATAACCGATGGCGCTGGCGGCCTTTTCGATGGCGCTGAGCGCGCGCTGCAGTTCACTGCGGCTCACCGTGAAGGTCAGGTCGGTCTTCTTGCCGTCCGGCGCCACGTTCTGGACGATCATATCGACGTTGACGCCGGCATCGGCCAGCGGCCCGAAGATGGACGCGGCAATGCCGGGCTTGTCGTCGATCCGATGCAGCGTGATTTTCGCTTCGTCGCGCGAATAGGCGATGCCGCTGACGGGCTTCTTTTCCATGATCTCGTCCTCGTCACAAACAATCGTGCCGCCGGCTTCCGGTTTGAAAGTGGACAGCACACGCACCGGAACCCGGTGCAGCATGGCGATCTCAACGGCGCGGGTCTGCAGGACCTTGGCGCCGAGCGAGGCCATCTCAAGCATTTCTTCGTAGGCGACCTTCTCCAGTCGCCGCGCCTTGGCAACAATGCGGGGATCGGTCGTGTAGACGCCGTCGACGTCCGTGTAGATGTCGCAGCGGTCTGCCTTGAGACCCGCCGCCACGGCCACGGCAGATGTATCGCCGCCGCCGCGCCCGATGGTGGTCACGCGATTGTCCGGCGCAAGGCCCTGGAACCCGGCGACAACGGCGACTTCACCATGCTTCAGCCGGTCGTCGATCAGCCCGCGATCCACGCCCTCGATTCGCGCCGAGGCATGCATGGAGGAGGTGCGGACGGGGATCTGCCAGCCCAGCCAGGACCGTGCTTTGATCCCGATCTTCTGCAGAGCGATAGCGGTCAGGCCGGCCGTCACCTGCTCACCGGCGGCCACGACGACGTCGTACTCCGCTCGGTCGTACTGGCCATCGAGCTCGTTGACCCAGGCGACCAGCTTGTTGGTCTCGCCTGCCATGGCCGAAACGGTCACGACGACCTCGTTGCCAGCGTCGACTTCGCGCTTGATCAGCGTCGCGACGTGCCGGATGCGATCCAGGTCGGCCACGGACGTACCGCCGAATTTCATCACGATCTTGGCCATTGCCGCCCGCTCTGCCTGGCTCAGGTTTTGTTGCGCTCGCGAAGCCTATATACGGGGCATTCCGCCCGCTCAACGGTCCCGGCAACATTCCGAATGACGCAGCCAGCCCATCTTTCTGAACCTTCCGCATCGGTCGATCCTGCCGAGGTCGCCAAGTTTACGGCCATGGCGGACGAATGGTGGAGCCCGACTGGCAAGTTCGCGCCGCTCCACAAGTTCAACCCGGTCCGTCTCCAGTTTATCCGAGAGACAGCCGCCGCTCATTTTGGCCGTGACAGCCGAGCACTCCGCCCGTTCGATGGCCTAAGCCTGCTCGACATCGGCTGCGGCGGCGGTCTCCTTTCCGAGCCCATGTCCCGACTTGGTTTCGAAGTTCTGGGCGCAGATGCGTCGGAAAAGAATATCGCCATCGCCTCCGCCCATGCCGCCCAGTCCGGTGCGGCCGTCCAATACCGGGCTACCACAGCGGAAGCACTCGCCGCCGAGGGGCGGATGTTCGACGTGGTCCTGAATATGGAGGTCGTCGAGCATGTCGCAGATTTGGAGGGCTACCTGAAAGCCTGTGCCGGCCTCGTGAAGCCCGGCGGTCTCACACTGGTCGCGACGCTCAACAAAACCCTGAAGTCGCTCGCTCTGGCCAAGATAGGCGCCGAATACGTCCTCGGCTGGCTCCCGCGCGGCACCCATGACTGGAACCGCTTTATCGAGCCAGCAAAGCTTCGGGCAATGCTTGAGGTGTCTGGCCTCAACATCTTGAAAACACAGGGTGTTGCCTTCAACCCACTTGCCTGGGATTGGCACCTGTCGAACGATGTAGACGTCAACTACATGATCATCGCGGCGCGTTAGCCGAGGCGGTGGACCCAGCCGAACTCGTCGGCAACC
The DNA here is from genome assembly GCA_036263395.1 of Rhizomicrobium sp. Lineage (GTDB taxonomy): Bacteria > Pseudomonadota > Alphaproteobacteria > Micropepsales > Micropepsaceae > Rhizomicrobium. The sequence goes on from DATAHD010000241.1 coordinate 7,987, forward strand.
TCGCCACGCTGGATGCCAACCAGCTTCGCCTTCAGGCCCGTTGTAACCGGGCCAGCCACGCCGCCACCGATGACGATGTCACCGGCGCTGCTCTTGATCTTGCCGATGGACGCCACGACCGCCGCCGTGCCGCAGGCGAAGGCTTCCTTGAGCCTGCCGCTGACTGCGTCGGCCCGCCATTGGTCGATGGAATACCGCTCTTCGCGAACCGTCCGCCCCTCTTTGCGGGCCAGCGTGATGATTGCATCGCGCGTGATGCCGGGAAGAATCGTGCCGGACAGCGGCGGCGTCACCAACGAGCCATCGTCCATCACCAGAAAGACGTTCATGCCACCGAGTTCTTCGATCCAGCGATGTTCCGCAGCGTCGAGGAACACGACCTGATCGCAGCCATGCTCGATGGCCTCATGCTGCGCCAGCAGACTGGCCGCGTAATTTCCGCCGCACTTGGCGGCACCCGTGCCGCCCTGCGCCGCGCGCGTGTACTGATCCGTCAGCCACACCGTCACCGGCTTTTCACCGCCCTTGAAGTAAGAACCGACCGAACTGGCGATCAGCATGAACAGGTACTCGTGCGAGGGACGCACGCCGAGGAACGCCTCGGTCGCGAACATGAACGGCCGCAGATAGAGGCTGCCCTCGCCCTTCGGAATCCACGCCGCATCGATCTTCACAAGCTCATCGATCGCCTGAAGGAACAGAGCCTCCGGCATCTTCGGCATTGCGAGACGCTCTGCCGACGCCTGGAAGCGGCGCGCGTTCTGCTCCGGACGAAACAACGCGATGGAGCCGTCCGCCAGATTGTAGGCCTTGAGCCCCTCGAAGATTTCCTGCCCGTAGTGCAGCACCGCCGCCGCCGGATCGAGCGTGATCGGCCCGCGTGCCTTTACCTCGGCCGCGTGCCAGCCGCTGTCCTGCGTCCAGCGGATCGTGACCATATGGTCCGTGAAAACCTTACCAAAGCCCGGGTCGGTCAAAAGGAAGGCCCGGTTTTCGTCCGGAACCGGGTTCTTGTGCGGCTGGCGGGAAAAGGTGGTCGTGGTCTGGGCGTTCATCGGCGGTGTCCGTGACAGGCGTGAGCTATGTGAAGGGTAGCTTCGATACGCCGTAACGGCATCAAGTCAAGCGGAGGCGCGGGATAGCAGCCACGCGGGGCTGGCAGCCTCAGTTCACGTCGCTCAGATCGGGTGGCATAGGCGCAACATCGACGCCCTCTTCAACGAGTTCCTTGGCCTCCTCGACCGTGGCCTCGCCGTAGATATGGCGGTGCTCGACCTCGCCATAGTGGATCTTGCGCGCCTCTTCCGCGAAGTCTGGGCCGACATAGTCGGCGTTCTGTTCGATGTGCTTGCGCAGGCCAGTCATGAACTGTCGCATCTGGCGAACCTCGGCGGCCGTCGGCTCACCCTTCTTCTTGGTACCAGACACCGCAGGGGCCATCATTGCCTTGGAGACCTTGCGCGAATTGCAGCTTGGGCAAACCAGCTTACCGGTCTTCTTCTGGTCATCGAACGCCGCGCTGTCCTTGAACCACCCTTCGAACTCGTGGCCCTTCGCGCAGCTAAGACTGTAAACGATCACAACAAACCTTCCGTGGCCTGAACCACACGCCCTGCCCGGTACAAAATGGGGCTAAACGCCTGATTTCGCAAGCAGCCTCCAGTCGGGAGTGCCAACCGGCCGGTTCTTACGGCCCCTGGAACTCACGATCGTGCTGAAGATTAGGGACCCGCCCACGCGCATCCGTGACCGCCGCCGGGTCGATATCCGCCACGATCACTCCTGGCTCGGTCCCGGCCTCCGCCATCACCTCGCCCCACGGCGCGATGATGATCGAGTGGCCATACGTCTTGCGCCCATTTGCATGCGTCCCGCCCTGTGCCGGCGCCAGCACGAACGCCCCGTTCTCGATGGCGCGGGCGCGCAGTAACACATGCCAATGCGCCTTGCCGGTCGTCTCGGTGAACGCGCTCGGCGCCGTGAGCAGGAACGCCCCCTTCTGCGCCAGCTTCCGATAGAGCTGCGGGAAACGCATGTCGTAGCAGATGGTCAGCCCGATCTTGCCCCACGGCGTGTCCGCCAACACCGCGCTATCGCCGCCGGCCACCGTGTTGGACTCGCGATACTTCTCGCCCGACGGCAGATCGACATCGAACAGGTGGATCTTCGAATAGCGCGCCGTGATGCGCCCTTTCGGATCGATCAGGAATTCGCGGTTCGCGGTCTTCGTCTCGCTGACCTTGATCGCCAGCGATCCAATCAGCAGCCAAACACCGAGTTCTTCTGCCAGCGCACGAAACGCAGGCAGCGCCGGATCGTGTTCTTCGTCATACGAGTTCGCGAGCTTCGCGCCGCCATCCGGCGCCATCAGCGTCGTGTTCTCAGGCGTCGCGATCAGTTGCGCGCCCTTCCCGTGTGCCTCACGGATGAAATCCGACGTGATGCGGACGTTCTCCATCACATCGTCGGTGGAGCGGAGCTGAACGCAGGCGGCTTTGAAAGTGGTCATCTCGCGACGATAGCGCGGAACTTATCCGGCCAGAAGCGGGTCGAGTTTGCCCTGGCTCTCGAGCGCATAAAGGTCGTCGCAGCCACCGACATGCTGGTCGCCGATAAAGATCTGCGGAACCGTGCGGCGGTGCGAGATGCTCTCCATCTCTTCGCGCTTGTCGGGGTCCATGAAGACGTCGATCTCTTCGAACGCCGCGCCCTTCTTTTTCAGGAGCGCTTTCGCCCTAACGCAGTAGGGGCAGATCGGTGTTGTGTAGATTTTGATCGAAGCCATAACGCGCCTGATTCCACGACACAATTGTGACTTTATAGCGTCGCGGTTAAGGGCCGGACAACGCGCGCGAGGGCCAGAACATCGACCTGCGACGCTCCGGCACGCTTCAGCGCACGGGCACACGCGCTCACCGTCGCCCCCGTGGTCATCACATCGTCGATCAGGAGCACGCTGCTGCCTTTGACGGCAGCGCCGGGCCGGACAGCAAATGCCCCCTGCACGTTCCGCCGCCGGGCCTTGGCGGACGGCATCGCCCCCTGGCTCGGCGTCGGCCGCTTGCGGGTCAGCAGGAGCGGATCGACCGGCTTGCCGCTCATCGCCCCCAATCGCCGCGCCAACTCGGACGCCTGGTTGTATCTCCGTCGCCAGAGCCGGTACGGGTGCAGCGGCACCGGCACGATCAC
>DATAHD010000242.1:0-14439 GCA_036263395.1 Rhizomicrobium sp.
TATTCAGAACCAGCTCGCGACCGGTGGCGGCGGCATCAACCTGATCGCCGGCTGGGACGGCCAGACGCGCGATCTCGCCAAGCTCACCAATCCCGGCGTCTTCGGCAACGGCTTCGGCGCCGTCATCGTCGGCGGCGAAGGTGCCCCCAGCGCCAGCGTCGGCGCCGCAAGCGGCCTCGTGACCGTTGCCGCCCCGAATGTGTTCGTACAAGCCAACAGCGGCAGTGTGGCGCAGATCGGTTATCTCGGCGCCGGCGGCGGTGACATCCGCGTTGTCACAACCGGTGGCATGGACCTCACATCGAACGGCGGTACAGCGCATCTCGGCAATGGCGTCATGGACGGCTCTGTCCACGGCAACGTCACCGGCAACATCGACATCAATCTCGGTGAAACGCTCTGGTTCGTCGATAACACGGGCGGCTCCGATCTCGGTCAACCTGCGCTGGCACCGGCATCGCCGCTCTTCTGGATCGGCAACGTCTCGGACTCGGCGTCTATCGAGTCCGGCAATCTTACCTTCTACGGCGGCCTGCAGGACGAACACCTCGCCGGCAGCTACGGTTTCACGCACATGATCGAGGCCGCGCTCGGTTCGAGCGCGAAGGCCGGAAGCGGCGGTGACGTTCGCATCGCACTGCCAGGCAACAGCATCGATCTGCTCCAGGACATCAGCTACGACAGCCCGCACAATCTGACGCTGCTCACCCAATCCGGCGTTCAGCTGGAAGCCGGCGTGCAGAATGCTGGCAACGGCAATCTGACGCTGATCGCCGGCTGGGACGGAACGACTTACGATCCGGCGCATCTCACCGACGACGGCGTGTACGGCAACGGCTTCGGCGGTCTCGGCATCGGTGCCGAGAACCACGACATCGCGTTCGGCAGCAAGGGCGGCACGACCACCGTCGCGGCGCTCGACATCACCTCCGACAATCAGAACGGCTATTCGCAGATCGGCTATCACGGCGCCGGCACGGGCGACATCAACGTCTACGCCAAGGGCGACATTGCGCTCTACGGCGGCAACACAAGCCACGATTACGCGATGATCGGCCACGGCTCGCTGAACGGCGATGTGTCCGGCAATGTCAGCGGCAATATCACAGCGCATGTCGTCGGGCTGACGACATTCTCTTACGGTGGCGATGGCGGCGACGGCGGTCTGGCATGGCTGGGCAATGTCGCGGGCGAAGGCTCCAAGGCATCCGGCAACGTATCGCTCTTCACCGGTCAGGTGACGGCCTACGGCACGGACGCGAACGGCGAAGTGCCGAACACGCTCGGCAAGATCATGATGGCCGACCTCGGCACATCGGCGAGCACGGGCGGCGACTTCACGTTGGCCCTCACCAACCCGAATACGGACTCGCTGTACGCGTCGCTCGGCGAGTATGCGATGAACTATTCGAGCCCGCACGATCTGACGATCCTGTCGACGCTCAACATCACGATCGCGAACTCGATCCAGAACGCGGGCACCGGTGACCTCACCATTCTCGCCGGTTGGCGTCCGGATGTGGCGCCCGCCGATGTCCTCACGACGCGCGGCGCCTATGGCAACAACGGCGCGTTCATCTGGGTCGTCGGCCAGAACGGTAGTCTGCTCGACTACAATCCGAACAGCACCGGCAATTTCGCCGTTCAGAGCGGTGCCGGCACCGCGATCGGCAGCAAGGGCGGCGCAACCAACATCGGTGGCGCCCAGGTTTATGTCGAAGGCCTGAACGCTTACGCGCAGATCGGCTACCACGGCAGTGGCGGCTCGGGCGCGATCAACGTCATCGCCAACGGCAAACCGGGCACGGGCAATCTCACCGGTATCGGCGCGTGCTTCGACGGCAACGCGAATATCTGCGTCATCGGCGGTCGTCCGGAGAGCAATGCCGAGCAGCCGACTTATGCACAGATCGGCAATCTGGGCATGGGCGTCGAGGGCAGCTCGACCGCCGACATCAACGTCTCCGCCACGGGCAATATCTCGGTCAGCGGCGGCGGCACCTATGGCAACAGCGATGCTGGCATCGCCGACGCCTACGGCATGATCGGCAGCGGCGACGCCGCCCGCACCGTGGCGCAGAACGTCAGCGGCAACATCAACGTCAACGCCGACGGACAGCTGAACTTCTTCTCCAGCGCGGCAAACAATTCGGTTGGCTGGCTCGGCAATCGCACCGGCACCGGTGGCACGCAGGCCGGCAATGTCACGGTCGTCGCCTCATCGATGGATAGCAACGGCAGCCTTGGTAGCATGTTCGCCGAAGATCTCGGCACGTCGGCAGAAACCGGTGGCGACGTAACCGTCGGCATCACCGGCGCGCAGGGCATGCTTGTCGAAGACGACGTTACCTACACAAGCCCGCATACGCTGTCGCTGTTGAGCACGAACAGTCTCCAGCTCACGGGTAACATTCAGAACGCGGGAACCGGCACGATCAATCTCGTCGCTGGCTGGGATGGCAGAACGCTCGACGCGTCGCAGTTCTTCACCGCGCATGTCTTCGGCAACAACAACGGTGCGGTCTACATCGGCAACGCCGATTCCGAAGATTCGACCTCGGTCGGCACGAAGGGCGGCACGACCAACATCGCCGCGCACGACGTTGTCGTCGGCACCAGCGGTGGGCTGGCGCAGATCGGTTATAACGGCGCCGGTGGCGGGGCCATCAATGTTCAGGCGGTTGGCAGCGTCGTCGTTGGCACATCGGGCGCGGGCATTGCGCAAATCGGCAACGGCGGCACCAATGTCACCAACAAAGTTGGCGGCAACATCTCGGTCAGCGGTGCGGACGTCCAGGTTATCTCGGACGGCGCGACGGCGGTGATCGGCAACGTCGGCGGCGGCAACGCGTCGGAGAGCGGCAATATCTCCGTCACGGGCAGCAACTCGGTCAGCGTTCTGGCAAGCGGCGGATTGGCCGCGATCGGCAATAGCACCCTGTTGCTCGGCGAAGGCGGTGGCTTCGGATCGGCCACGGGCCGGATCGATGTGAACGCCGGCACGCTTTCGCTATCTGCCCTCGGTGAGGACAGCCGCGCCATGATCGGCAACGGCCGCGCCAACAGCACGGTGGGCGGCAACATTTTCGTCAACGCAGACAGCGCCACACTCTTCGCGGACGGTGCAAACAGTGTCGCGCGCATCGGCCACAATCCGTTCGGGTCGCAGATTGCAATCACCGGCGATATCCATGTCGATATCACGGGCGATCTGCTGCTCCTTGCAGGCACGACCACCGAGTCCGGCGCATCCAATGCCATCATCGGCCATGGCGGTGCGGGGTCGGTCAGCGGCCTCGTCGATGTCAACGCGGACACGATTTCGCTGCAGAGTACGGCCAACGGCAGCCAGACCCGCATCGGCAATGCCGGCAACGGCGTCACCGGCTCTGTGTCCGTATCGGCAACACACGACATCTCGTTGACGGCCAGCGGCTCCAACGCATCGTCGTTGATCACGATGCAAGGCACCACGGTCTCCGGGGACATCGATGTCACGTCGGAAATGGGCAGCATTGAACTCAACGCGCTCGGGGGTACCTCCACAGCGCAGATTGGCGCTGGCGGCCTTGAAAGCGTCGATGGTAACGTCACTGTCGAAGCGCTCGACTCCGAGTTGGGCAGCGTTACATTGAACGCGTCCGGCAGTGGTGCTGAGGCCCTGATCGGTCATGTCGGCTTCGGCGAAGGCACGACACCGCTCACCGGCACGATTGCCGTTCACGTCGCAAACGACCTGTCGCTGCAAGCGAATTCTTCGAACAGCTTTGCCCAGATCGGAAGCATCACAGGCGGTGCGACGAACATCGATGTGCGGGCCGGTTCAATGAGCCTGTTCGCCGACGGCGGTACTGCGATGATCGGCAACGGTGCGTTCGGTGGCGGCGGGCTTGGCGACGTCGGTGGCGACATCGCGATCCATGTCGACGGCATCACCTCGCTTTCTGGCAGCAATGTCTGGATCGGCAACATCGCCCCGGAAGGTTCGACCGGCTCCGGAAACCTTCTTCTCGTCAGCGGTGATATCAACGATGACGGCAGCACCAATGCTCTGAGCGACATGCTTTCGTCTGATCTGAACAACGGCGATGTGACACTCGGCTTTACGGCCGCAGAAGGACCCATCGGACCGGATCACTTCATTTCGTATGACAGTCCACACACGTTCAACATTCTGTCGACCGGCGACATCGCGTTCGGTGGTTCGCTGAGCAATGAGGGCTCGGGTGCCATCAATGTCGTGGCCGGCTGGGACGGCCAGACCGTCGATGCCGGGCACTTCGGCGATGACGGCGTCTTCGGCAATGGCGGCCATGGCGTGACGATCGGCGCGTCGCAGCAGGCGCCAAGCCAGGACGCCAGCGGCGTCATGGTGGGAAGCCGTGAAGGCAACACGTCGGTCTATGGCGACTTCCTCACGCTCGACGCCACGAACGGCTCGGCACAACTCGGCTATCACGGCGCAGGCCAGGGCGCGATCCTTGTAAACGTCCTCGGCGATATCACGCTGACGGGTGGCGGCTCGAAGGGCTTCTTCGCGCAAATCGGCAACGGCGGCCTTGGCGTCGCGGGTTCGCAGAGCGGCGATATCGCGATCAACGCTGGCGGCGACGTTTCGCTCAACGGCGGTGAAGGCAACGAAGCTTACGCACAGATCGGTCACGGCGGCGCTGAGAGCAACACGCAGGCTGAGGGTTACAGCCTGTTTGGCGCTATCGTCGTCAATGCGGCGAACGTCACGCTCGGCGCGGGCAGCGGCGGTGCCTCCTACGTCCAGATCGGCCACGGCGGTTACAAGGCGGGCGCTGGCCTCACCGGCGGTTCGGAGATCGGCGGCAATATCGCCGTCGTTGTCGCGCACAATGTGACGCTCACGGGCAATGGCAACGATGCCTACGCCCAGATCGGTCACGGTGGCGATCAGTTGAACACCAACGCCGGCCAGCAAGCCCATGGTGCGATCTCAGGTGACATCGTCGTCACCGCGCCGAATGGCGAAGAAGGCGCGGTCACGATGACCGCGGGCGATGGTTCGAATGCCTACGTTCAGATCGGCAACGGCGGCTACTCGATCAACGCGCCGACCCAGGCGGTGGCCGACAACTTCACCATCGGCGGCAACATCACGATCACCGACCTCGCTCTTACCGGTGGCGGGCCGAACGGCTTTGCCCAGATCGGCAACGGCGACAACTCGCACACCGGTTACGGCAACATCAGTGGCGACATCCTGCTGCTTCTCAACGGCGGCACGGTCACGATGACCGATGGCCCGGGTCCAAACGCCAACGCCAGCATTCACAACGCAACCGGCCACGGCACTGTGACAGGTTCGGTCACCGGCTTTGAAGGGGACGGCGAGGGCGATCAGGACATCCACAATCCGGAGACCAACGGCACCATCGTCGAATTGACGAAGCCGAACCCGCCGCCATTGCCGCCGGTAAACAAGCCGTTGCCCGATGTGCTTCTCGTTGAGCTGCCGCCGCCGGACACCAAAACGTCCTCCGGTCCGAACCCGATCGAAGAGATGAGTGGCGGCGACTCCGACCAAACGGCGTCAGACAAGGCATCGCAAAGCATCGGCAATTCGCTCAGCGGCGGAAAGCCGTCTGCAGGAACCGTCTTGCTCGGCGGCCTGTTGAAGCAGAACGCCTTCAACGGCCAGAACTCCAGGCCGCAGGCGGTGCCGGACGCCAATCAGGACTACTCCAGCTGGGGCAACGAGGCCTTGTGGCAATGAACGCGCGCGCCAAACTCCTCACGCTCGGTGCGGGCCTCTGCCTCTGCCTCGGCCTCGGCTTTCAGGCGCATGGCGCGGGAAGCGGCCTGCAGCTCGGCCAGAATCTCACCGGCGAAACCTGCCGCACCGACGGCACACCGTCGCTGACCCACGCCACCGACGTGTTGTGTGGCACCGCGACGACACCCGTCGGCACCTTGCGCATGACGGTTCTGTCGGCACAGCTTCCGGCCGATCTGAATGAGCGCCGCGCCGCGATGGTGCGCACCGCGCTCGCCGCACGCGGCGGCGACTCCGGCCAAGTCACCTGCGACGGTGGTCAGTGGCTCGACGCCGCCAACCCGGCCAGCACCGGCCTTCTGGTCTGCACGCTGCAAAGCAACGGCTGGCCGCGCATCGTGCTGGTCAGCGCGTCGGACACGACGCTCTATTCCGCTGAAGGTCTTCCGTCCTCTCTGCCGGTCCTGCAGTCAGCAATGGCGCAAGCCTCTGGCCGCAGCGTGTCGTCCGCGGAGGCCAGCGCAGCATCCACTGCGCTCGCCGCGAAGCTTCCTGCTGATGTCCTGAAGACAAGCGGCGCCGACGCGTCGAGCTACGACAAGTTCGTCCAGCTTGGCCGTCTCTATGGCGGCAGCAACAATTTCGCCGGTTCGGAGAACGCCTATCGTCAAGCGCTCGAAATCGAAACCCGCCTCTTCGGCCCGACGTCGATTCCGGTCGGCGAGACCTTGGCCGAACTCGCGCTGCAGGTCAGCAATCAGGGTCGCTTCGATGAAGCGGCGGCGCTGTTCCAGCGTGCAACGCCGATCCTCGAAGGCGCAGCCTCGCCCGCGTTGCGCGCGCGTCTTGCCTCCTATCGCGCACTCGATGCCGCCAACCAGCGTAAGTTCGACGTCGCGCTCACCTTTGCGCGCGAAGCAACCGCTGCACGCCGTGCTGAAGTCGACGACGCGACCAATGTCTCCGGCCCCGACGGACCGCCGGTCAGCCGCGGTGAGCTCGCGCATTCGCTGCGCATCGAGGCGGAGATGGCGCTGCGCCTCGGTGATCTCGCCGGCGCCCGCGCCTCCGCTGAAGAAGCCCTTTGGGTCACAGCAGAAGAACCCGGCCTGCCGCTGTGGTGGCGTCCGTCTGTCCTGACCCTGATGGGCCAGATCAACGAGAAGGATGGCCGCACCGTCGCCGCCGAACGCGACTACCGCGACGCCGTCGATCTCGACAAGAAGCTCTTCGGTGCCACCACGCCGACCGCGCTCGCCGAACTCAAGCTCGGTCGCTTCTACACCGACCAGCAGGTTTACGGTCCAGCCCTGGCCGCTTATCGCGATGCTTTCGCGATCATCGAGAAGGATCCGGTGGCGCGCGCGCAAATCGTGTCGGACCAGATCGTGCCCTACATCGCCGCCGCAACAGCGCAGGATCCGACGCACGAGCGTGACGAAGAGGTCTTCGCCTCCAGTCAGTACATCGGCTCCGGCATTGCCGATCAGACGATCGCCCGCATGGCCGCGCGTGAAGCCGCTGGCAATCCGGCGCTCGCCGATCTCGTGCGCCAGTCGCAGGATGCCGCGCGCAGCCGCGACAACATCCGCATGAGCCTCGCGGCCGAATACGCCAAGCCCGATGACGAACGCAGTGGCCCGCGTGAGCGCCAGCTCAACGCCGATCTGCAACTCGCATCGACCCGCTCGGATCAACTCGCCGCGCAGGTGAACCAGGCCTATCCGGACTACGCCCGTCTCGCCGATCCCGGCCCGGCCAGCCTCTCCGACGTTCAGAGCAAACTCGGCAACGGCGAAGCGTTCCTTTCCTACGTCGTGGGCGTGAACGGCAGCTACGGTCTGCTGGTCACCTCCACCGGCCTGACGGTTCGTCCGCTTGACGTCCGCGCCGACACGCTCTCGGCCGACATCGCCGACCTGCGCAAAGCCTTTGTCCCCGCCGGTGGGCGCGTACCGCAGTTCAGCACCAAGTCGTCCTTTGTCCTCTACAAGCAGCTTGTCGGTCCGTTTGAGGCGCAGCTGTCCGGCGTTCGTCACCTCGTCGTCGCAACGACGGGCGATCTGTCCAGCCTGCCGTTCGCCGTGCTCGTCACCGCGATGCCAGACTCGTCGTCGTACAGCGACGCCGCGTGGCTCGTCCGCCGCATGTCGCTCAGCCAGGTGCCGTCGGCCCGCGCTTATCTTTCGCTCCGGGCCGCCGAGCAAAACCGCACCGCGCCGGGGCGTCCGTTCCTCGGCGTCGGCAATCCGCCGTTCACCGGCGGTGGCAAGCTCGATGCGCTGGCGGGTGCCTGTCTCGACAACGGCCCGGTCTCGGCCGATGTGCTGCGCGCCCTGCCGCCGCTGCCGGAAACCGCAAGCGAAGTGAACACCATCGCCCGCAAGCTCAACTCCGGTCCGGGTGCCGTGCTCACCGGTGCCGACGCGAGCGAGCGCGAGCTCCGCACCAAGCCGCTCGGCGAATACGCGGTGCTCTACTTCGCGACCCACGGTCTCCTGCCGGGCGAACTCCATTGCCAGGCCGAACCGGGCCTCGCGCTCGCCCCGGCGCAGGGCGCGTCTGCGACGGCAAACGACGGTCTGCTGACGGCCGGGGAGATCGCATCGCTCAAGCTGAACGCCGACCTCGTCGTTCTTTCGGCCTGCAACACGGCCGCGGGTGGCGGTGGCCGCTTCGGTGGCGGCGCGCTCGAAGGTTTGGCGGACGCGTTCTTCGACGCCGGCGCCCGCGCGGTGATCGCCAGCCATTGGCAGGTGCCATCCACTGCAACGGTGCAGCTGATGACCGGTATGTTCGACCGCCTCGGCACCAACAAAGGTGCAGGCCTCGCCGATGCCTTGCGCCAGTCGCAGCTGTCCTTGATCGCACAAGGCAAGACATCGCATCCGTTCAACTGGGCAGCCTTCACGTTGATCGGTGATGGCGATACGTCGCTCAACACCGTTTCGCTGAAGACGCAGAAGCTTGCAGAGGCCACGAGACCATGAACCTCAGACACCTCGCTCTCATTTCGGCCGTGGCGCTGATGGCAGCCACCGAAGCCGGCGCGGCCCAGATGGTCGTCGCCGAAGCGCGCGGCATCGGCTTGAAGCCGGGCGCGATGATCGACACATCCAAACCCCTGACGCTCAAGGAAGGTCAGCACGTCACGCTGATCTCGTCGAGCGGCGCCACGCTGAAGCTCGACGGCCCCTACAACGCGGCCCCCGACAGCGACCGCGGCGGCACGAACATCGGCTCGAAGCTCGCGGCGCTGACGACCCAGAACAACGTCCGTCTGGGCGAGGTCGGTACGACCCGCACCGGCGAGGCGAAGGACAAGCTGCCGTCGCCGTGGCTCCTGAACGTCAGCCATCCCGGCGCCGTCTGCCTGCGTGAGGGCACCAGCCCGGTCCTTTGGCGCAACGCCGCGAAGGCCGCCACACCGGCCACGATCATGCCGGCGGATCGCAGCTGGAAGCTCCAGCTCGATTGGCCTGCCGGCAGCGACACGCTAGCGGTTACCGATGACGTGTCGGTGCACAGCGGCGCGACGTACTTCGTGAGCATGGGCGGCCCCGAAACGGCGATCAAGATCAACGCAGTTCCGGCCCTGCTCGAAACGGATTCGATGCGCGCCGCCTGGATGGCCGATCGCGGCTGCACCGAGCAGGCAGAGGCCGTGCTACGAGCTTCCCGCTAAAACTGCCGGACATCCGCGACTGGCTGAAGCGCAATCGCGCCTGGCTGAACGAGATCACGCCGTTCGTTGTCGCGTTGGTGTCGGTGCTGGTCGTCGGCTTCACGGTGCGGAACGTCGATCTTCTCGCGCGGTTGAACACGCTCGTCGGCGACTATCAGATCGCCATTCTTTCGCCGCTTGAGCCGCAGGATCCCGATATCGTCATCGCGGCGATCAACGAGGATACGCTGGCGCAATTTCCCTACCGTGAACCGGTTGATCGCGGTTTCCTCGCCGACATGCTAACCGCCATCGCGGCGCAGCACCCACGCGCCGTTGGACTCGATATCCTCCTCGACACGCCAAGCGATCCGGACAAGGACGCAAAACTCAGAAAGGTTTTGTCGGGACTGAGCGTGCCAATCGCGGTCAGCTACGTGACGCGCTCGAGCGTTGTCACCGATGACCAACGCAAGTTCCTCGATGCATTCGTCCCTGCGAAAGATAGGGCCTACGCAACCCTGGCAACCGACAACCACGACATCGCGCGATGGATCGAGCCCGGCGAGACGAACCCAAGCGGCGCGTACATTCCAACATTCCCCCGTGCCCTTGCGCACAAGATCGGTGTTGAGACGCCCAATGAGCGTCTGAAGATCGTCTGGCACGGCCAGCCGTCGCCGAACGAGCCTGCGTTCCGCGAATATCCGATGCTGCCCGTACTGCTGCCATTCTATCAGGCGCAAAACCTCTTTCGCGGAAAGATCGTACTCATCGGGTCCGATCTCTCTCTTACGGATCGGCACAAGACACCCTTCGACGTCTTGACCTCGAAAGATCGCGGTGAGATGCCCGGCATTGTCATCCAGGCGCATGCTCTGTCGCAGCTTCTCAATCACAAGCCGCGTCAAGAAGTCGGCGGCTTCGTCAACTTCCTGATCGCACTTGCGTGCGCTGGCATCGGCGCGCTCTTGGGCTGGATTAATCGGCCTCTCGGATTGCGCATCGGTCTCGCAGCCGGGTTCGTCACCCTGTTCGTGATCTTTGGCTGGGGATTTCTCTTCTACTACAGCGGCAAGATGATCGGGATCATCGTCCCAACGCTGTCGCTCGCGCTGTCACTCTGGGCGACGGAGTCCATCACCGGCCTTGAAGCGCGACGGCAGCGCGAATTCATTCAGGGCGCCTTCTCGCGCTACGTGTCGCCCAAGGTCGTCGATCAGCTCGTCAAGGACCCGGACAAGCTCGCGCTCGAAGGCGAGCGCCGGATCATGTCCTTCATCTTCACCGACATCGCAAACTTCACGACGATGTCGGAGGGCATCGACGGCCGCGAGTTGCAGCTCATCGTCAACGAGTATCTCGAGGGCATGACCGCCTGCGTCCAGAAGTATGACGGCATGGTCGACAAGTTCATTGGTGACGCGGTCATGGCGATCTTTAACGCGCCGTTGGACGATCCCGACCATGCCCAGAAGGCCGTTGAGTGCGCCCTCGCCATGGACCGCTTCACGCTGCAGTTCGGGCTGGAGCAAAAGGCAAAGGGTATTCCTTTTGGCATCACCCGCATCGGCGTGCACACTGGCCCGGCCGTTATCGGCAACTTCGGCTCCAGCACGAAGTTCAACTACACGGCCCAGGGCGACACGGTGAACACCGCCTCACGTCTCGAGGGCCTGAACAAACACTTCGGCACCCACATCTCGGTCAGCGACGCGACCAAGCAGCTCTGCCACGGCATCGTCTTCCGCCCGATCGCGGCGGTCATCCTGAAGGGCAAGACGCGCGCCGTAGAAGTCTGGGAGCCGATGCAGCCCGACTATCCACGCCACGAATTCCTGCAACGCTACGCCGTCGCTTTCGAGAAGCTCAAAGCCGAAGACCCGGTCGCCAAAGAGATGTTCGCCGCCCTGCACGCCGAACTTCCGGGCGACCCGTGCGTCGCCCTACACCACGAGCGCCTGGAAGCGGGCGAGACCGGCATCGCGGTAACCCAAACCGAGAAATGAGCCCTTTTTCACCCCTAAGCCCTTGCCGTGCGGGGGATATTTCGATTCTCTAACGCCTCGGTTTCCGCGGGGCAGTTTTCAGCCGTGATCGTAGCGCTATTCCTGGCGATCCTTCTGGGTACGCTTCGTATCGAGTTCGCGCACGCGATCATCGTCTCGCTGCGCCCGCCCTACGGCGAGATCGCGCTGCACGTTATCGGCGTTCTCTTCATCGTGTCGGTCGCGCTGCTGATCGATCGCGTCATCCGCTTCGCCTATTGGGACCGCTGGCTGCGCCGCCGCCGCAACCAGAACACGCCCAAGCTCGTCGAAGACATCGTCACGATCGTGCTTCTGATCGTCGGTCTTGCGGCCGGCCTTTCGTACGAGGCTGGCCTCTCGACCTTCACCGGCATCCTCACCGCATCTGGCGCCACCGCCGTCGTTCTAGGCATCGCGCTGCAGGCGGTCATCCAGGACTTGTTCAGTGGCCTGTCGGTCAACTTCGACGGCTCCTATGCGATTGGCGATTGGGTCACCGTAAAGCCGGCTGATGTCCCAGAGCCGTTCTATGGCCGCGTGACCGGCATCACTTGGCGCGCGACATACCTCACGACGGAAGAGGGCGTCCGCGTGATGATGCCCAACCATTTGATGACGACGCTGCCCGTCATCAATCACACGCGCCCGGGTGGGCCGAAGCGTCTGGAGGTCGAGGTCGAAGTCGAAATCCGCGTTCCGTCGAACCGCGTCATCGACATGCTGCTCGGCGAAGCCTTCAAGGCTGTCCGTCAATCCGGCCTGGCGCGCAATCCGGAGCCGGAAGTCCTGATCTCAAAGCTGTCCGCCGATGCCGTTTTCTATCGCGTGCAGTTCTACTATCAGCCCGATCTGCTCTGCCCGGACCATGCTCGTTCGCTCGTTCTCAAAGCGCTGCACGATGTCATCTGGCTGAACGAACTGCCGCTCCCGGTCACCCAAATCGAAATGACCGAGCCGCCAAATCTTGCGTTCACCTTGGGTGAGCAGGAGATGCGCGACGCGCTCAAAGAGGCTGACCTCTTCGAGAACGTGCTCAACGCGGAGCAGTTCGAACTCCTGGCACAGCACAGCAAAACGCTGGAGCTGCCGCGCGGCTATGTCCTGATGCGCCAGGGCGATCCGCCGTCGTCGATGTTCATCATCATGGAAGGCGCGGCGAGCGTCTCCGTGTCCGGCAAAGACAACGAAGTCAACGAAGTCGCGATCTCGGCCACCGGCGATATCGCGGGCGAGATGTCTCTTATGACCGGGACGCACCGCAACGCCACCGTGTCGGCCTTGTCGCGCATGCGCGTGCTGGAAATCCGCAAGGAGGCGATCGAAGCTCTGCTCAGAGATACGCCCGAATTGCTGGATCGCTTCGGCAAGATCCTCGCCAAGCGGCAGCATGAGCTGGATGAGCTCGCAAACAGGCCGTCGCGCCGTGAGGCGGTCGAAACCGATATCCTGTCGCGAATGAAGAAGTTCTTCGCCGACGTGCTCAGCGCCTGATCACAGCGCGCCGGCCAGATACGCCACGATGGCAAGATAGGTCAGCTGATGCACCAGCTGATCGGCGCCGAAGACGACCCAATACGCCTGATCCTTTTCCGTCCATCCGCCCCAGGTATCCGCATTCCCCTTCGTCCAATCGACATGATAGTGGACGATGAACTCAATCACGCCAATGATCAGCGTCGTGAGCGCAGAACCGCTCGCCACATACACGATGGGCAACGTCATCAGCGTATGCAGGCCGGAGTGGATAAAGCCACCGGGGTTCCCGTAAATTTTCTTGGTATCGACCTGATATTTGGTCTGCAGGACGAAATCGCAAAGAAAATGCTTTAGCTGGAACGCAAGCAGCGCCCACAGCACCAAGGCCAAATCCATTTTCGTCCCCATATGTGCGCCGCTTTGACAACGGTCGCCCCAGTAACTGGCATCATAGCGGCCCGGTTGACGGTTGCGAATGCTGCGTCGCGATTGTCTGTGACCGGCGTTGAATCCCCGTCGGTCACCCAGTAATAAGACCAGCCCTGCGCCAGCAGGGGCATCCCTGTTGGGGCGTCGCCAAGTGGTAAGGCACCGGATTTTGATTCCGGCATTCGGAGGTTCGAACCCTCCCGCCCCAGCCAATTCTTCAGTCCGCGCGCGGCACTTTGTATTCGGTGACCGCTGTCTCGGCGAAGGCTGGCGTTGCGTCCAGTTTTGCCAGCAAACGCTCTAACACCGGGTAACGCCCTGCAGGCGTCAGATCGGCGCAGTTGAGCCGGATATAGGCCAGCAGACAACCTGTTGTGATTTGGGCCTGATCGATCGGCGCCGCGGGATCGATCTGGCGATCCAGCGCGGCCAGCCCGCCGACACCCTGCGTCAGGCAGCGCTCGATCCAGTCGTCCCAGCGCAGTGCTTTCGGCCGCACCAGCCGTTCATAGGTCGCCGCCCCGATCTTCTCGATCGATCCGGTGGCGAGCGCGATCAGCTGCAGCGCGCGGTCCCGTGCCGGTCCGGACGCCGGGATCAAAGCGCGCTCCGGCCCAACCTCCCGGTCCAGCCAATCCAGGATCGCCGCAGAATCCACCAGCACGACGCCGTCGTCCCGGATCAGCGAGGGAATGCGCCCCAGCGGGTTGGTCGTCCGCATGGAGTCGAAGTCACCAAAGATGGACCGGGTGTCATGCTCGTACGAAATCCCGAGCACTTTCAGGGAAACCGCCACGCGGCGGACGAAGGGGGAATCGTACTGGCCAACCAAAATCATGGCCGTGATGTACGGGACGCCGCGCCCCATTAACAGCGGTTGCGGGGACAGGGGGCCGTCGTTATAAGAGCGCCTCCCGCCCGCAATTTTGGCGAAAAACCGGCGCTAAAGCTGGAAAAATGCCGAATCCGCGCGAGGCAGGGACAGGGTCCGGAGAGTAGCTCAGCCTGGTAGAGCACCACGTTCGGGACGTGGGGGCCGGAGGTTCGAATCCTCTCTCTCCGACCAATTTTCCCGCCCGCGACCCGACGCGGGCACC
>DATAHD010000243.1:0-9060 GCA_036263395.1 Rhizomicrobium sp.
CGATCTGCTGGAAGGGCAGCGCGAGGCGGTGATCGTGCACGACGGCCAGGAATATCGCCTCCGGATCACCAGCAACGACAAGCTGATCCTGACCAAATGAGCGCGCCGGTTCACATCGGGCGCCTCGTCCACCATTCGACCAAGCCAGCCATCCGCCAGCCAGGTTTCACCACCATGCCTGCTGAGGGGTAGCCATGCTTCGCATTTCCACATCTTCATCCAGCCGCCGACGATACACCGGCACATCGCATGCCGTGCTGCTCGGCGCGCTTCTGGCGACCACCGGCTTCGTCGTCACGCCGGCCCATGCCGATGATCCGGTCGTGCTCGGCCCGCTCACCGTCGAAGACCAGGCCGACAAGAACACCCAGCATCACGACACGGGTCTCAACGTCCTTCCCTCAACGGTGCAGGACACACCGCAATCGATCAACGTCATCAGCCAGGAACAGTTGAAGGCGCAGGCGGTCACCAGTCTGGAAGGCGCACTGAAGAACGTGCCCGGCATCACGATCGCGATCGGCGAGGGCGGCACGCTGGCCGGCGACCAGTTCAAGATCCGCGGCTTCGACGCGAAAGACGATGTCTATCTCGACGGCCTGCGCGACTTCGGCGCCTACACCCGCGACAGCTTCAACTATGAAGAAGTGCAGGTCCTGAAAGGCCCGTCCGGCGCGATGTTCGGCCGCGGCACCACCGGCGGCGCCGTCAACGTCATCTCCAAGCGCCCGACGCTCTCAAACGCAATGGACTTCGACGCCTTCATCGGCAACGGCGAATACTACCGCGGCCTCGCCGACGTGAATTATGTGATCGGCGATACTTCTGCTGTTCGCATTACCGGCATGCTCGCGCACACCGGTGTCGTCGACCGCGATGTCGTGAAATCCGACCGCTGGGGCGTTGCGCCATCGGTTTCTTTCGGTCTCGGTACCAACCTGAATTTCACACTGTCCTATTTCCATCAGCAGGACGATCGCATTCCCGATTATGGCTTGGTGGTCGCGCAGCGCCCCGGTCAGTTGATCGCCGGGCCGGTCAGCGAATACGGCGTCCCGCGCAGCACCTTCACGGGCTACAACACCGACCGCGACAATCAGAAGACGGACATGTTCACCGCGCGTCTGAACTATCAGGCGAACGACTGGCTGACGCTATCGAACGACACCCGCTATGCGCTGTATTCGCGCTATTTCCAGTACACCACCGTTGATCGGTGCGATTTCCTCGATGGCATCGCGACAAACAGCACGAACAACTGTTCTGGCGTCATATTCGGACCTACACCGCAAAACGCGCTCGGCGGCATTGGTGGCGGCGGTCCCTACAATCAGAACGCTTGGGGTGTGCAGGACATTGCGACCGCACGGGCAGACTTTTCGGTTGGCGGCTTCAAGAACCAGCTGATCGCCGGCCTGGATTGGTCGGTGCAGGACAACGACAAGCTATTCTACGCTTATCACCTACCTTCGCTGGCAAGTGGCATATACACGATCGGCACGCAGACACAGGCTCGAGGCAACATCGGCATCAGCCTGTTCAATCCAACGCATACGCCGCCGGCGGGCTACACGCCATTCATCCCAACATTGGCGACGATAGCGGGATCCACCGCCACCGGATCGACCGTGCTTCATACCAATGGCGTCGGTACGGACTACGCCTTCTTCGCGACCGAACGCTTCTGGTTCGACGATGCCTGGTCGGTGATTGGTGGGTTCCGCTATGACGACTATATGGCGAGTCTCGACTCGACGACGGTCGCGCTCGCCGCAACGAACTTGAAGTCGCACAACTCGCTCTTCAGCCCGCGGGCCAGTCTCGTATTCGAACCCACCGAGGATCAGACCTACTACGTCTCTTGGGGTAAGTCGGCGATCCCGCAGGGCACGTCCATTGTCGGGGCCGGAACGGCTATCAGCAATGTCACCACGCAGCTGCTGCAGCCGGAGAAAGCGGAAACATTTGAGGTCGGTGCAAAGGTCGGTCTTCTCGACGGTGCGCTCGGGTTCAGCGGATCGCTCTTCACTGTTCGCAAGAACAACGCATTGCACTTCGATCCCAGTGGTTCGGGTCTGATTGATGCGCAATCCGGTGATCGTGAGCGGGTCAATGGCTTTGAAGCCTCGGTGACGGGCAAGCTTGCGGACGATTGGGATATCAACGTCGCTTATACCTACCTCGACTCGACGATCACCTATGACCAGAGCTGCACGACATCCGCGCCGCTGAAATGTGTGCTGAACACCTTCACGATCGGCATGCCGGTGATCTTTGTGCCGAAGAACGCCGCGACCTTGTGGACGACGTTTGATCTCCATGAGCTTGCACCGGGTTTGTCGGCAGGTGGCGGCATCACCTATCAGGACGCGATGAACGTCCGCTACACAGTTGATGTCACCGGTGCGCCGACAAAGCTGACCCGTATTGCCCGTATTCCGGAGACGTTCACCGTTGATGCCTATGCGGCGTATCAGATGGACACCGTGCGCTTCGCGCTCAATGTCCAGAACCTGTTCGACGATCTCTACTACACGCAGTCGTTCGGCAACCGCGGTACGCCTGGTCCGGGCCGTACCTTCATCTTCTCGGTCAGCTGGGCGCCTGAACAACCATGAGGCTTGAACCCAGATGATGGTACGCGTTCCGGCAGTGCTCTCGAAAGAGGAGGTCGCTCATTGCCGGAGCGTGCTCGCCGCATCCGATTGGGTCGATGGCAAGGTGACGGCGGGCGAACAATCCGCCGGCACCAAGCGCAATCTGCAGATCGCAGAGAACTCACCGGCATCGCGCGAACTCGGCGACATCATCCTCAAACGCCTCGGCCGCAACGAACTCTTCACCTCCGCCGCACTGCCGCTACGCGTCTACCCGCCGCTGTTCAATCGCTATGACCCCGGCATGGAATTCGGTTCGCACATCGACAATTCCATCCGCTTCGTGCCTGGCGCGCCGATCCGCATTCGCACCGACCTCTCCGCCACGCTCTTCCTCACTGCGCCGGAGGATTACGACGGCGGCGAGCTCGTCGTTGAAGACACTTACGGCACACAGGAGGCGAAGTTCGAAGCGGGCGACATGATCCTCTATCCCGCGACCAGCCGCCATTTCGTGAGGCCCGTCACGCGCGGCAGCCGCTGGTCTTCGTTCTTCTGGGTCCAGAGCATGGTGCGCGACGACGGTCAGCGCGCGCTGCTGTTCGATCTCGACAACGCCATCCAGGGATTGCGCAAACAGGTTGGCGACAACCCCGAAGTCGTGCGCCTCACCGGCGTCTATCACAACCTCATCCGGCGTTGGGCGGAAGCATAGTCATGGTACGGCGTTTTCTGTTTCAGGTTCATATGTGGATCGGCCTGGTGCTCGGCGTTCTGTTCGTCGCGCTCGGCTTGTCGGGCAGCGTGCTCGTCTATCACGATGAGCTCGACCGCATGACATCACCGCTGCCGCGCGCCACCGCGCAGGGCGCGCCGCAATCCTTCGACACGCTCATCGCCAATGCAGAGGCTGCACTGCCGAACGCACGCGGCAACATCATGCTCTCGATGCCAGAGGAGGCGGGTGATCCCGCGATGGTGCGCGTTCTCGCGCCGCCACGCACCGGCGACGCACCGCGCCGCGAAGGCGGTGCCGGCAAGCGCCCGCCGCAACCGGGCGGCGCCGTCTATCTCGATCCCGTTAGTGGTGCTGTCCTCGGACAGCGCACCTCCGCCATGTCGCCGCTCGTACAGTTCGCGCACGATTTGCATGGCGGCCTGATGATGGGCCGCGATGGCCGTCCGCTTGTCGGCTGGCTCGGCGTCGGCATGGTCATCCTCGGCATCACCGGTCTGGTGCTGTGGTGGCCGAAACCGCATTTGTGGAAATATGCCTTCACGATCCGCCGCACCGCGCGCGGTCTTCGTTTCCATCGCGAACTGCACAGCGCCGTCGGCATCTGGGGCTTCATCGTCTTCATCATCATCAGCTTCACCGGCGTCGCGATTGCTTTCCCCGAAACCATCCGCGCCGGCATCGCCGGTGGCGCAGCGCCTGCCTTCAATCTCCGCACTGGTCCCGATGTCGACCCCATCGACGGCGCGAAACGCATCGGCGCCAGCGAAGCCGCACAGGTCGCGCTTGCTGCAAAGCCGGGCAGCGATGTTGCGTCGATCATGGTGCCGTCGCGGCCGTCACAGGCAATCAGCGTTGCCCTCGCACCGCACGGCCACGAAGCGACCATCCTCTCGATGGTCTATGTCGATCCGTACCGCGCGAATGTGATGGCCATCCGCGATCCCGCAACGCTCTCCGGCGCCGACAGCTTCATGGCGTGGCAGCGTCCGCTGCATCAGGGCGATGGTCTCGGCCCGATCTGGCGCTTCCTCACATTTCTCTCTGGCTTCCTGCCGCTCCTTTTTGTCGTCACCGGTGTCGTCATGTGGGTGAAGAAACGTCGTGCCCGCATATCGATGAACGCGCCGCTTCCGGAAGGTGCCGTCTCATGAACATGCGTTTCACGGTTCCCGAGAACATGCAGGCCGACATCTTCGACCTGCATCCGTTGCGCAAAGCATCGGGCAACCGCTTCTTCGACAGCGAGCATCTCGCAGGCATCGCGATCACGGTGGCGCTGCACGTCGCTGCGATCGCCGCCTTGCTCTACGGCGGCGTACATGTGGCCCGCGTGGTCGTCCCAGAAACGGTCACGGTTCAGATCGAGCAGCCGAAAGACAAACCGCTGCCGCCGCCGGTGGCCCCGCCGCCGATGGTCCAGCCGCAATATGAAACCATCGCGCCGCCGGACGTCGCCATCCAGACCGATGTCCCGCCGCCGATCACGGTGCAGGTGGTGGAGAAGCCGGTGGTGAAAACCGATCCGCCAGCCCCGTCCATTGCTCCGGAAACCCAGGCCAGCTACCTCGCTCGCGTCCTCGCCCATCTGAACCGCTACAAGCGCTATCCGGCGGAAGCGCGCCGCGCGAAGATCCAGGGCGTGGTGATGCTCCACTTCGTCATGGACAAGGACGGCAAGGTCCGGAGCTTCGACATCGCCAAGTCCTCCGGCCGCCCGGCCCTCGACGAGGAGGCCAACGCCCTGATCCAACGCGCCCAACCACTCCCCGCCATCCCCTCCGGCTACGGCAAGGACCAGATCAACGCTGTCGTGCCGATTGAGTTTTCCCTGCACTGAGAGCGCGATCCGAAAAGTGTAAAGCGGTTTTCGGATCAATCGCGCGACCAACCAAAATGCTTTAGGGTTCCGACGGGCAGGGGAGGCCACACCTATGACTTCGATACTCACGCCGGTTCTGGCGCTCATCGTCTGGACCTTGATCGTCTGGGTCTGGATGTACGTCACCCGCATCCCGGCGATGCAGGCCGCCAAGATCGACCCGCAAAACGCCCGCTTCCCCGGCTCGCTCGATGTCCTGCCGGACCGCGTCCGCGGCGTGGCCGACAACTACAACCACCTGATGGAACAGCCGACGATCTTCTATGCGTTGGCGTTCTACGCGTATCTCAGCGGCGGTAACGATCCGATCAACATCTGGCTCGCCTGGGCCTATGTCGTGCTGCGCGTCCTGCACTCGCTGATTCAGGGAACCGCCAACCAGGTGACCGCCCGCTTTGGCATTTTCGCCCTTTCGACCGTAGTTTTGATGATTTTGGCCGGCCGCTGCGTCTGGTCGCTGTTCTGATTATTCCATCTGTATCAATGGCTTGCTGATAGTATCCGAGGCTAAGGAAATTTCCTTACCCGGCGCTTGACCACCCAAACCGCCTCGGATACATAGCGCGACCTTCAAAGACGGGCCGTCCTGTGCATAAGCACGGAAACGCCGTTCAGAAGCCAGTTTTGAGCGTCGAAAGCGCGACTCACTTCGAAAGAATGAGTCCTCCGCTGTTGAGGGGCAGGCCAGGGTGGCTCGCCTCGTTTTGTGTTTGCTACGGGAAGACGAATGCCGACAGTCAATCAGTTGATCCGCAAGCCACGCGGCTCCAAGCCGAAGCGCAACAAGGTGCCGGCCCTCCAGGGTTGCCCGCAAAAGCGCGCCGTTTGCACGCGCGTCTATACGACGACGCCGAAGAAGCCGAACTCGGCGCTTCGTAAGGTGGCCAAGGTTCGTCTGACCAACGGTTTCGAAGCTCTCACCTACATCCCGGGCGAAGGCCACAACCTTCAGGAGCACTCCGTGGTGCTCATCCGCGGCGGCCGCGTGAAGGACCTTCCGGGCGTTCGCTATCACATCATTCGCGGCGTGCTCGACACGCAGGGCGTCAAGGACCGTAAGAAGCGCCGCTCGCTCTACGGCGCCAAGCGTCCGAAATAAGGAGAGCTCACGATGTCCCGCCGCCGCCGCGCAGATAAGCGAGAGATCAACCCGGACGCCAAGTATGGCGACCTCGTTCTCGCGAAGTTCATGAACAGCCTGATGTACGACGGCAAGAAGTCCGCCGCCGAAGGCATCATCTACGATGCGTTCGATAACATTCAGGCCAAGACCAAGCAGGATCCGCTGATCGTCTTCCACGAAGCGCTGCGCAACGTCGCGCCGGCGATCGAAGTGAAGTCCCGCCGCGTCGGCGGTGCCACGTATCAGGTTCCGGTCGAAGTTCGTCAGGACCGCGCCCGCGCGCTCGCCATCCGCTGGCTGATCACCGCCGCCCGCGCCCGCAACGAACAGACGATGACAGGCCGCCTGTCGGGCGAACTGCTCGATGCCGCCAACAATCGTGGCTCCGCGGTGAAGAAGCGCGAAGACACCCACAAGATGGCAGACGCGAACCGCGCGTTCTCCCATTACCGCTGGTAAAGCGTACAGAGAGTCCAGACCATGGCCCGCACGACCCCGCTCAATATGTACCGTAACATCGGTATTGCCGCGCACATCGACGCCGGCAAGACCACGACGACGGAACGTATTCTCTACTACACCGGCAAATCGCATAAGATCGGTGAAGTGCACGACGGCGCCGCCACCATGGACTTCATGGAGCAGGAGCAGGAGCGCGGCATCACGATCACGTCCGCCGCGACGACGTGCTTCTGGAAAGACCACCGCATCAACATCATCGACACGCCCGGCCACGTGGACTTCACGATCGAAGTCGAGCGTTCCATGCGCGTGCTCGACGGCGCGGTTGCCGTGTTCGACGCCGTTGCCGGTGTTGAGCCGCAGTCCGAAACTGTGTGGCGTCAGGCCGACAAGTATCACGTTCCGCGCATCTGCTTCGTCAACAAGATGGATCGCATGGGCGCGAACTTCCAGCGCTGCGTCGACATGATGATCGATCGCCTCGGCACCAAGCCGATGATCATCACCTGGCCGATCGGTGCGGAAGCTGAGTTCAAGGGCATCATCGACATCGTGAAGATGAAGGCGCTCGTCTGGCACGACGAGCAGCTTGGCGCGAAGTTCGACGAAGTCGACGTTCCGGCCGAATATGCCGACAAGGCGAAGGAGCTGCACACGCAGCTCGTCGACATGGCGGTCGAGCAGGACGACGACGTGATGACCGCTTATCTCGATGGCAAGGAGCCGTCGGTTGAAGAGCTGAAGCGCTGCATCCGCAAGGGTACGATGGGCTTTGCCTTCGTGCCGGTGATGTGCGGCTCGGCGTTCAAGAACAAGGGCGTGCAGCCGCTGCTCGACGCGGTCGTCGACTACCTGCCGTCGCCGCTCGACATCCCGCCGGTCAAGGGCACGGATCTCAAGGGCAACGAAGTCGAGCGTCCGTCCGACGACAAGGCGCCGTTCGCCGGTCTCGCGTTCAAGATCATGGACGACCCGTTCGTCGGTTCGATCACTTTCGTCCGCGTGTACTCGGGCAGCGTGACGTCGGGCACCGGCGTCCTGAACTCGGTCAAGGACAAGACGGAACGCGTCGGCCGCATGCTTCTGATGCATGCGAACTCCCGTGAAGACGTGAAGGAAGCCAACGCCGGCGACATCGTCGCGTTTGCAGGCCTCAAGCTCACGACCACCGGCGAGACGCTGTGCGATCCGAACAACGCCGTGATCCTGGAGCGTATGGAATTCCCGGATCCGGTTATCGAAGTCGCGATCGAGCCGAAGACGAAGGCCGACCAGGAGAAGATGGGTATGGCGCTGGTGCGTCTCGCCCAGGAAGATCCGTCGTTCCGCGTTTCGACCGATCAGGAATCCGGCCAGACCATCCTCAAGGGTATGGGCGAACTCCACCTCGAAATTAAGGTCGACATCCTCAAGCGCACCTACAAGGTCGACGCCAACGTCGGCGCACCGCAGGTGGCCTATCGCGAAACGCTCACCAAGCCGATCACGGTCGACTACACCCACAAGAAGCAGACGGGTGGTTCGGGCCAGTTCGCGCGCGTGAAGCTCGAGTTCGAACCGCTGCAGCCGGGTGAAGGCTTCGTGTTCGAAAACGAAGTCGTCGGCGGCTCGGTCCCGAAGGAATTCATCCCGGCGGTCGAAAAGGGCCTCAAGGCGCAAAAGGACTCCGGTCTTCTCGCCGGCTTCCCGGTCATCGACTTCAAGGCATCGCTGGTTGACGGCGCGTACCACGAAGTCGACTCCAATGCGCTCACCTTCGACATCGCGGCGCGCGCGGCGTTCCGCGAGCTGGCCTCGAAGGGCGCCGTGAAGCTGCTCGAGCCGGTGATGAAGGTCGAAGTCGTGACGCCGGAGGATTTCCTCGGCGGCG
This sequence comes from Rhizomicrobium sp., assembly GCA_036263395.1. Taxonomy (GTDB): domain Bacteria; phylum Pseudomonadota; class Alphaproteobacteria; order Micropepsales; family Micropepsaceae; genus Rhizomicrobium. The sequence goes on from DATAHD010000243.1 coordinate 8,671, forward strand.
TGATCGGCGACCTGAACTCGCGTCGTGGTCAGGTGCAGGGCACCGACAGCCGCGGCAACGCGCAGGTCGTGACCGCGATGGTCCCGCTGGCGAACATGTTCGGCTACATCAACACGCTGCGCTCGATGTCTCAGGGCCGCGCGCAGTACTCGATGCAGTTCGACCACTACGAAGAAGTGCCGCGTCAGATCGCGGATGAGATCAAGGCGAAGTACGCCTAATCAACCAATTCAGTTTGACGGAGAAGAACAATGGGCAAAGCGAAGTTTGAGCGGAACAAGCCGCACTGCAACATCGGGACGATCGGCCACGTGGATCATGGCAAGACGTCTCTGACGGCCGCGATCACGAAGGTGCTTGCGGAGACGGGCGGCGCGTCGTTCACGGCGT
>DATAHD010000244.1:0-21841 GCA_036263395.1 Rhizomicrobium sp.
CGCACCGCCTGGCTGAACGGCAGGTTCGCATTTTTGGCAGCATCCGAACTGAAGTATTCCATTTCTCTCTCCTTTGATCTTGAAGCGCTGGCCGTGCGTAGCTAGCTTCAACATCCCTTGGCAACCGGCCCGCGGTTGAAAAGGGGGAGGGGCTACCCCCTCGTTTTTTGCAAACGAATGTACCGGGGTGAAGGGGGGTACCCCCGCCATTTTTGGATTCAAATGTACCTTGGTGCGTCCGGCGATTTTATTTTCTTGAATTCAAATGTACCTGGCCAGCCGTAGAAACAACTAAGTTGCGTTCGACGCGCCTGTGATAAAACGAAGTGAGCCGCACGTCGGCGATGTAAGCGCCACGCACACTACATCTCGCGTTGCACACATTTCGGTCATGCCTAGGATGCGTCCGTCATTCATCTGCAGGGGACCATGCTCACATCGCGCGCCGCCGCATTCCTTCTCGGCTCTGTTTCTTTTCTCGCCATTCCCGCTCTCGCCGCCACCGTCTGGCCCGCTCATCCGCAAACCTCCGCCGAGATCACCGCCGCCGATCTTTCCGCGCGCGACAAGGCGATTTCCGACGACGCCTTCGAAGGCCGCGGTCCCGGCACGCCCGCCGGTGAAGCATCGGCGCAGTGGATCGCCGACGACCTGAAGCGCATGGGCATCGCGCCCGGCAATCACGGCAGCTATTTCCAGACCGTCCCCGCGGTGAACATCGCGCTCGACCGCGCGAAGTCGACCTTCACCTTTAACACCTCGCAAGGCGCGATCACGCCGGGCTTCCCGGATGACGTCACTTACTGGACGCCACAATACAAAAGCGCCGACGTGAAGGTTGCCAAGTCCGACGTCGTCTTCGTCGGCTACGGCATCGTCGCGCCGGAGTACAACTGGAACGACTACGCCGGCATCGACGTGAAGGGCAAAACCGTCGTCATCCTGATCAACGATCCCGGCAACGAAGACGCCAGCCCCGATCCCGCCTTCTTCAAGGGCAAGGCGATGACCTATTACGGCCGCTGGACCTACAAGTATGAGGAGGCCGCACGTCAGGGCGCCGCCGCCGCGATCATCGTTCACGAGACCGGCCCCGCCGCCTATCCGTATCAGGTCGTGCGCAGTTCCAACTCCGGCATCAAGTCGTGGCTCGATGTCGCCGACAAGAACGCCAGCATGGTGCCGATCCAGGGTTGGATGACGCTCGACGTCGCGAAGGATCTCTTCAAGCGCGCGGGCCTCGACTATCTCGAGCAGAAGGCCGCTGCCAACAAGCCCGGCTTCCACGCCGTGCCGATGGCCGGCGAAACGCTCGACGTCAGCGCGCATTCCACCTTCACGCGCCTCAAAACGCGCAACGTCATCGGCATCATCCCCGGCACCACGCATCCGAACGATGCGGTGATCTTCTCCGCCCATTGGGACCACATCGGCGTGAAGCCGGACGTCGCCGGGCCTGACAAGATCTATAACGGCGCCGTCGACAACGGCATGGGCGTCTCGCAGGTTCTGGAGCTGGCGGAGAAGTTCAAGGCCGACAAGCGCCCGCAGCGCACGCTCGCCTTCCTGTTCTGGACGATGGAAGAGCAGGGCCTGCTCGGCTCCGAGTACTTCGCCGAACATCCGCTCTGGCCGCGCACCCACATCGCGGGCGTGTTCAACCTCGATGCCGATGGTCCCGGCGGCGCGACGCGCGACATGACCGTGCGCGGCAACGGCCAGTCCGATCTGGAAGACATCCTCGCCGGTGCGCTCGTCACGCAGGGCCGCACCATGTCGCCTGATCCACAGCCGGAACGCGGCGGCTTCTTCCGCTCCGACCATTTCAGCCTAGCCAAGGTCGGCATCCCGGCGATCAGCGCCGGCGCCGGCTTCGACATGGTCAATGGTGGCGTCGCTGCCGGCAAGGCGCGCGCCGACGAATACACCGCGCACCGTTATCATCAGCCGACAGACGAATGGCACGCCGACTGGGACCTGACGGCGGCAACACAGGACGCACTCGCGTACTACATTGCGGGCGACACGCTCGCGAACAGCGACGCCTGGCCTGGCTGGAAAAGCACCAGCGAGTTCAAGGCGCCCCGCGACAAGGATATGGCGACCAAGAAATGAAACACGGACTCCGCGCGGCGCTGCTGACAGTTTTGCTTTTGTTGCCAGCCGCCGCGCGGGCCGCGGTCTCCGTCACCATCTCACCGCGCTATGCGCAACTCGTCCTCGGTGCGACGCAGCAGTTCGATGTCACTGTTACCGGCACGTCGAACCACGATGTCGTATGGCTGGTGAATGGCACAAAGGGCGGCTCCTTCGCGGCGGGAAAAGTCACGACCGATGGCCTCTACACGGCGCCGCCCAAGCTGCCGAAGCCGGCCATCGCGACCGTCACCGCGATCTCGAAGGCCGATCCGTCGGTGCGCGCCACAGCGACGGTGACGTTGCTCAAACAAGCCTCGACGGGCCAAACCTACTACGTCGCCACAGCCGGCAACGACAATGCTGCTGGCACCATCAACGCCCCGTGGAAGACCATTCAGCATGCGGCCGACGCCGCCGCCGCGGGTGACACGGTGCAGGTGCGCCAGGGCATCTACAACGAACACGTCACCTTCCACATCTCCGGCAGCACCGCGAAAGGCCCGATCACCTTCCAGAGCTATCCCGGCGAAACCGCCACACTCGACGGCACCGGCCTCACCATCCCGCAGCATCAGTGGGGTCTGCTGACTTTCAACAGCGTGAGCTACGTGATCGCGCAAGGGTTCGAGGTCCGCAACTTCACGACCGCCAGCACGAAGGACGCGCCCATCGGCATCTTCGTCACCGGCTCGGGGCTGGGCGTGCAGATCGTCAACAACTACGTCCACGACATCACGACGACGGCGGCGGCAACCCCGTCCAACTGCGCCTCCAACGCCTTCGGGATCGAGGTCTACGGCACCAAGTCACCGGCCGCGACCGACGGCATCGCAATCAGCGGCAACGAGATCGCGCATCTTAAGACCGGCTGCAGCGAAACCCTCTCACTCGATGGCAACGTCACAAACTGGGCGATTGTGGAGAACATCATCCACGACAACGACAATATCGCCATCGGCGCGATCGGCTTCGAGAAGGTGTGCCTGGACCCGGCCTACGATCAGGCCCGTGCCGGCGTGATCCGCGGCAACACGGTCTACAACATCACGTCCTACGGTAATCCCGACTACGGCAAGCAATATGCAGCAGACGGCATCTACGTCGACGGCGGCACCAACATCATCATCGAGCAGAACCTGATCCACAACGTCGACCTCGGCATCGAGGTTGCGAGCGAGCACAAAGGGCATACGTCCAGCTTCATCACCGCCCGCAACAACGTCATCTATAACGGCAACAGCGCAGGCATCTCGATCGGTGGCTATGACAACAAGCGCGGCGGCACCGATCACGTCGTGATGGTCGGCAACACGCTCTACAACAACGACACCAAGAAGACCGGCAGCGGCGAGTTCCAGATCCAGTTCAACGCCACCAACAACACGTTCCAGAACAATATCGTCTATGCCGGGGCGCAGAACCTGCTGGTGCACGATTTCACGACCAGCACGCCCGATCCGGCGACGCTCGACAACAATCTCTATTTCTCGTCAGGCCCGGCGGCGAAAGCGAAGTTCGTCTTCCATCACGCGACCTACACCGGCTACGCGGCCTATCGCTCGGCGACGGGGCAGGACAGTCACTCGCCGGCCTTCACCGATCCGCAGTTCGTCAGCATCGCCGGCCTCAACTTCGATATCGCGGCGGGATCACCCGCCCGCGGGGCAGGGGCTGTCCTCGGTGCGAACGTGGTAGGCGCGAGCGACATCGCCGGCAACAAACGCGTTGCCGGCGGAAAGGTCACGATAGGCGCTTATCAGCAGTGAGACTCAGCGCGGCCGGTCGCCGATGATCGTCACGCGCTCCATCTGGCGCACCGCGGGGTAGTAGTCCGACACCGCATAGTGCTGGCTCGACCGGTTGTCCCAGAACGCGATGGAATTCTTCTGCCAGCGGAAGCGGCACTGATATTCCGGGATCGCAGCCTGTGCATAGAGATGCTTCAGCAACTCCGCCGACCGCTCCAGCGTCAGGCCGACAATGTGCTGCGTGAAGGCGACATTCACGTACAGACATTTGCGACCGGTCTCCGGGTGGGTGCGCACCACCGGATGCTCCACCATCGGATATTTCTTGTTGAACGCCTCGATCTCCGCGTCCGACAGACCGCGGTTGCGCATCGCGACGCGGAAGTGCGCGAAGTCGTGCACTGCGACCTTGCCCTCGATCTCTGCCTTGATCGCATCGCTCAGCCCGTCATAGGCGGCGTACATGTCTGCGAACAGCGTATCGCCGCCGACCGGTGGCACTTCCAGCGCCCGAAGCACCGAGCCGAGTGACGGCTCGATGCGCCACGTCACATCGCTGTGCCACGCATTCTCCTTGCCCTTGTTGCCGGGGCCATGCGTGATCGCCAGCACTTCCGGATAGTTCGGCTTGTGCGGCGCAAACGGATGCACCTCCAGCGCACCGAACGCACCGGCGAACGCCAGATGCTGCTCGGTCGTGATGTCCTGATCGCGGAAGAACAGCACCTTCCATTCCAGCAGCGCCTCGCGCAACGCCGCCTGCGTCGCCGCATCCAGCGGCTTGCGCAGATCGATGTTCTCGATCTCGGCACCGATGGTCGGTGTCAGCGGCGAAATGGTGAGCGCGGCGGTCTGGGGTTTCAGGGCAGCAACGGACATGGCGGTTCCTCCTGTTTTGTTGGGCGCACGCTAGCGCCTTCCCAAGCACCGCCGTGCATGCGAATTTGCCGAATTCCGTAATACGGAACAGGTCCGATACGAAGCAATGCCCGCACCCGTCGAACCCGTTCTCCGAGCCCTCGCGGTGGTGGAGGCGCTCAATCAGGGAACTCCCGTCATGTCGCTCCAGGCGCTGGCGGTGGCCACCAACCTGCCCAAGCCAACCGTCGCACGCCTGCTCGACACCCTCATCGCCGGTGGCTACGTCCAGCGGCTGCCGCTGCGCGGTGGCTACGCGCTCGCCGAACGTGTCGTGCGCCTCTCCGGCGGCTTCCGCCATGCCGATGCGGTGGTGGAAGCCGCGCGCCCGTTCCTCTCCGCGCTCACCGCGATGCACAAGTGGCCGCTGGCGATCGCCACGCTCGATCATGACGCCATGCTCATCCGCGCCAGCACGCTGAAAGAGAGCCCGTTCGGCACCGACCACAGCCAGCTCAACCGCCACACCCCGATGCTCGTCTCGGCGCTGGGCCGTGCCTATCTCGCCTTCTGCCCGGACGAAGAGCGCGAAACGATTCTCAGCCTGCTCAGAAAATCCAACCGCGAGAACAACCGCCCGGCGCGCGATCCGCGCTACATCCGCGATCTCGTCCGCACCATCCGCCGTCAGGGCTACGCCATCACCGCCCCGGTGCCCGGCGATCCCTCGGTCGGCATCGCGGTCCCGATTCTCGGCGACGGCCGTGTCCACGCCGCGATGACGTTGCGTTACCTCAGTTCCATGTTCGCCGAGCGTGCCGCTGCGCAGCGCTTTCTCCCCTCGCTTCAGGAAGCCGCCCGCAACATCGCCGCAGCCTTGCGCGCTTAGAGCGGTTTACGAGTGCCCCGCGACACCCTAAAAACCTTGCCGGTCAGGGCATTAGCTTAAAGCCCCCAGGGGGAACGGTTGTTCAAGAAGATCCTTATCGCCAACCGTGGCGAGATCGCATGCCGGGTTATCAAGACGGCGCGTAAAATGGGCATCAAGACGGTCGCGGTGTACTCCGACGCCGACAAGGACGCCCTGCATGTCGAGATGGCAGACGAAGCCGTCCACATCGGCCCGCCGCCCTCGGCGCAGTCCTACCTCGTCATCGACCGCATCGTGCAGGCCTGCCGCGACACCGGCGCCGAAGCGGTGCACCCCGGCTACGGCTTCCTCTCCGAGCGTGAGGCGTTCGCCGACGCGCTGGCGAAAGTCGGCGTGAAGTTCATCGGTCCGAACAACCACGCCATCGCCGCGATGGGCGACAAGATCGAATCCAAGAAGCTCGCCAAGGCCGCGAAGGTGAACTGCGTCCCCGGCTTCATCGGCGAAATCACCGACGACAACCACGCCAAGAAGATCGCCAAGGAGATCGGCTATCCGGTCATGGTGAAGGCCTCCGCCGGCGGCGGCGGCAAGGGCCTGCGCATCGTCCATCGCGAGGAAGAAATCGTGCAGGCGATTAACTCGTCCAAGCACGAAGCGAAAGCGAGCTTCGGCGACGACCGTCTGTTCGTCGAAAAGTTCGTCACCGAGCCGCGCCACATCGAAATCCAGGTGATCGGCGACAAGCACGGCAATGTGCTCTACCTCAATGAGCGTGAATGCTCGATCCAGCGCCGCCACCAGAAGGTAATCGAAGAGGCGCCATCGCCGTTCCTCGATGCCGCCACGCGCAAGGCGATGGGTGAGCAGGCCGTCGCGCTCGCCAAGGCAGTTGGTTATGACAGCGCCGGCACCGTCGAATTCATTGTCGACCGTGATCGCAATTTCTACTTCCTCGAGATGAACACCCGTCTGCAGGTGGAGCATCCGGTCACCGAACTCATCACCGGCCTCGACCTCGTCGAGCTGATGATCCGTTCCGCTTACGGCGAGAAGCTGCCGATCAAGCAGAGCGATGTCGGCATCAACGGCTGGGCCGTCGAATCCCGTGTCTATGCCGAAGACCCGTATCGCGGCTTCCTGCCGTCCACCGGCCGTCTCGTGCGCTATCAGCCGCCGGCAGAGGTCACCAAGGGCGACGTCACCGTCCGCAACGATACGGGCGTGTACGAGGGCGGCGAGATCTCGATGTTCTACGATCCGATGATCGCCAAGCTCTGCACCCACGCCTCGACCCGCGACAAGGCGATCGACGGCATGGCCGCGGCGCTCGACGAATTCCGCATCGACGGCATCAACCACAATATCGCGTTCCTCACCGCGATCATGCACAACGCGAAATTCCGCTCGGGCAAAATCTCGACGGCGTTCATCGCGGAAGAATTCCCGGACGGCTTCCACGGCCTCTCGCTCGATGCATCCGCGATGCATCGGTTCGTCGCAGCTGGTGTCATTGCCAAGATCATGCGTACCGATCGCGCCGCGCGCATCTCCGGCACGCTCAACGGCGCGCACCGCCCGGCGTCCACTTACACCGTCATGGTCGGTGAGCACGCCCACGACGTGAAGGACGCCAGCATCGGCAACGGCCAATTCACGGCCCGGATCGACGGCAAAGCCTACGCCGCAACGACAGACTGGAAGCCGGGGCAGGGCACGATGCACCTGCAGCATCAGGGCGCGACCTACGCCATGCAGCTCAACCGTGCCGCTGGCGGCTACAAGGTCGGTCAGGGCGGCTCGCAGGTGCTTGTCACCGTGCGCAGCCCGTTCGCGGCAACGCTGGCCAGCAAGATGCCAAAGAAGCTGGCCCCGGATACCTCCAATCTGCTGCTCTGTCCGATGCCGGGTCTCGTGGTCTCGGTGAATGTACAAGAGGGGCAAGAGGTGAAGGCCGGCGAGGCGCTCGCCGTCGTCGAAGCGATGAAGATGGAAAACGTCCTCACCGCCGAGCGCGACGCGACGGTCAAGAAGATCAACGCCAAAAAGGGCGACAGCCTCGCCCTCGATGATGTGATCCTCGAGTTCGCCTAGGCCTTATTCAAAGCTCTTGCGGATCTGCAGGAACACGCGCGGCTGCGATTGCAGCCGCAGCGTTTCCACATTGTCGAGCGCCGAGATATCGCGCGGCCCTTTGTAATTGTCCTGCACCCGTTCGTAGATGAACGGGATCACGTTGTTCAGCTCGAAGTGCAGCGCCCAATCGCTCGTCGGCTTGTAGTCCCAGAACAGCACCAGATAGGGCGGGATCACGCGGCGGTGGTAGGTGAGGGCGAGGCGGTAATAATCCTCCTCCCAGCAATTGTAGTACTGAATACCCCACGTCGATTTCAGCGACTCGATATCCTGCGTCAGCGTCACATTGATCGTCTGCGGCCGCTCACCCGAGATGATGCGCTTCTGGTGCGTCGTCGGATCGGTCACCACCGGGTGCTGCAACGTCGCTGTCGTCTTCAGCAGCCCATTGGTCAGCCCGATCTGGTCGAGCGGCAGGGTCAGTGTCAGATCGAGCTTGTCGTTCGTGCCGTCGCCGATATTGCCCGGCGCATCGAACTGCACCTTCGTTTTCGGATCGGTCACCGGAAGAAGGTCGACCACATCCTTGATCTCTTCGTGGGTCGCTGAGATCACGAACGCACCCTTGTCCCAGAAGTGCGTTTCGTAAGAGACCTCGTACTGCGTCCGCTGATCGGGCCGGATGTCTTCGTTGCCGCTGCTCACGCCGGTGTTCTGCAAATCCGCGCTCGCGACAAAGTTGGAGAAGTCGAGTTGCCCCACGATCCGCTCATAGCGAAAGCGGAACTGGTTGTCCGGGTTAAGCGACCACGTCAGCACCGCACGCGGTTTCGGATAGGAGAACGAGCGTTGCTTCACCGCCGCGCCGGTCTCGCTGATCGTCGAAAACTCGAACCGCATGCCCGCTTCGAGCAGCAGCGAATCCGACATCTTCCACGTACCTTGCCCGAACACTTCGCCGCGATGCTCCTGCACGCGCGCATTGGCGGATGGGATCGGGAGGCTCACGCCGTTCTCCAGAAACGTCGTCTCACCGATCAGATAATTGAACGCGGCCTCGCCACCACCTTCCAGCGTTAGCTCGGGCACCGGGAGATAGCGCGCGGTGCCGCGCAGAATGGATTCGCCGGTGTCGGTGATCAGGTCGAAATCGTCGAACGTCGTGCCGTCATCCGCTGTGCTGCGCGAGTTGGTGTGATCCAGGCGCTGCAGACCCAGCACCTCGAGGTTCACCTTGCCGATGTCGCCAACCCAGTGCAGGCCGAGTTCGCCGCTGCGCTCAACCACATCGTCATTGAAGTCGAGCGCAAAGCTCGGCGCGCGATAGGCGACGAGATCGCGGAACGGGCTGTTCTGCAGTGTCAGGTTCGCCTTGAACCGCCCGCCGAACAGCGGCACGTCGCCCGATCCATGGATCGAAACGCCACCGGCCGCCGCACGCGTGAAGACGGAATCGTGGTCGAGCGGTGCCCCCGACGCGTCGATGACATCCCGCGTCCCGTGTCCGACAGAGTCGTCGAAGTTGCTGAACAGCTGAACCGAACCTTCATAGATCGCGCCGCCTTCGTGATGCGTGATCTCGAGTTTCGCACCGGGCGCGTGGTGGCCGTCCTTGAAGAGGTTGTCCTCCAGGGTCGCGACCACGCTCGTGGAGTCCGCCTTCTTGCGGATGATGTTCGCGACAACCGTCTGCCCTTGCATATCGATGCCTGGCGCGCCGCCGCGGATGATCTCGATCCGCTCGACCTCCGACGCCGGAATGCGTGTGATGATCGTCTCCAACCCGTCGGACTTCGACGTCGGCCGCTGCCCGTCGATCAACACGTTGCCCGCGGTTCCGGCAAAGCCGCGCGCAGTTTCTCCGCCGTCGAAGGTGAAGCCAGGCAACCGCTTGACCATGTCGTATGCCGTGCTGGGCCGGGAGTCGGCGAAGAAGGCCTGGTTGTACACAAGGAAGCCGCTGTTCTGCGCCACCGCGGCCGAGGCAAGCATCACCGCGGCCAAACCCGCCAACCCCATTCGTCTCAGCACGCTATTCACCGAATTTCGCGTACGCATCAGTTGAACGTCTTGCGGATCTCGAAATAGAGCCGCGGCTGCGACCGCACCACACGCTCTTCCAGAAAGTCCGGCGCGCCGCTCCCGCGCGTATTGCCGTTGAAGACATACGCGTAGTGCTTGTCGTCGTAGATGAAGCGCGTGAGGTTATCGACCTCGAGGTGCAGCATCCAATCCGGCGTCGGCTTGTACTCCCAGAACACGCTCAGCAGCCCCGGCGGAATCTTCCGGTCGCGATATTCGTTTAGCCGGTAGTACCGTTCGCGCCAGCCGTTGAAGTAGTTGATGCCCCAGGTCGATTTCAGGCTGTCGAGATCCTGCGTGAACGCGAACTCGATGTCCTGCGGCCGCTGGGCGGAGATCACGCGGATGTCGTGCGTCACCGGATCGTGCACGCGGCTGCTGCGCAGGATCGATGTCGTTTTCAACAAGCCGTTCGTGATCCCAAGCCAGTCCAGCGGCAATGTCAGCTCGACATCGACCTGGTTGTTTGTGCCTGCGCCGATGTTTCCGGGCGCGTCAAACATGTCGCCAGTCTTCGGGTCGGTCACTGCGACGAGGTCGACCACATCCTTGATCTCCTCATGAAGCAAGGTGACGACGATCGCGCCCTTTTCCATGAAGTGATGCTCATACGAGAATTCGTACTGATCGCGTTGATCCGGCTTCAGATTGGCATTGCCCGCGCTTACGCCGCTGCCGCCAAGATCGCTGGTCGCAACGAAGTTGCCGAAATCCAGCTGTCCGAGGATGCGCTCGTACCGCAGGCGATATTGGGTGTTCTCGTTTTCGGAATAAGAGAGCAGAAGGCGCGGCTTGGGATAGAAGAACGACCGGCTCTGTTTGGTATCGCCGCTCTCGCTGATGACGGAATATTCGAACCGTGCGCCGCCTTCGAGGGTCAGCGCCGGCGTGATCTTCCACGTTCCTTGCCCGAACACCTCGCCGCGCTTCTCGTTCACGGTCGCGTTCGCGGAGGGCAGGGGGATAAGGACACCCTGATCGGTGAACGTGCTCGTCCCGTCGAGATAGTTGTACGCACCCTCCAGGCCGCCTTCGAGCGTCACCGTCGGCGACCAGTGATAACGCGCCGTCCCGCGCAGGATCGACTCGCTTGTCTTGTTCGTAGAAAGAAACCGCTGGTCCGTCGGTGCCGTATCGATGAACACGTTGTAGTTTGTGGAGCGCCCAAGCCGCTGCAGCGCCAGCGTCTCGATCTCGAAGTCCGAGATCGAGCCATCCCAGTGCAGGCCCAACTCTCCGTTCTGCCCGCCGGTCCGGCTGATGATGTCCTCCTGATATCCCGGATGCGTGAACGTCAGATCGGATCGGAACGGCGTGTCCTGGTAGGCGAGGTTCGCTTTGAAGCGTCCGCTCCACAGCGGAATGTCCGCCGCACCGGTGAAGCCCCAGCCATAGCCGACGGCGCGACGGTTCTCGCGATCGTCAGGCTGCGGTCCGAGAATGCCCGTGTAGTCCGTAAAGGTCCGCCGCCCGATACCGACCGAGTCATCATACGCGCCATAGCGCGAGAGCGATCCTTCATACGTGCGGTCGCCCTCATTGCTGGTCAGCTGCACGCTGAGCGACGGCACGGTGTGCCCGTCGGCGAAGATGTTGTCCGTCACGTCGAGCACCACGCTCGTCGAAGCCACTTTCTTGCGGACAATGTTGGCCACCACCGTCTTGCCCTGCATGTCGATGCCCGGTGCGCCGCCGCGGATGATCTCGATCCGCTCCACCTCCGACGCCGGAATGCGCGAGATGATCGAATCCAGCGTGTCGGTCTTCGATGTCGGCCGCTGCCCGTCGATCAGGATATTGCCCGCCGATCCCGCGAACCCGCGCGCATTGGTGTCGCCCAGATCCAATGTGAAGCCGGGCAGCCGTTTGACCATGTCGTAAGCCGTGCTTGGCCGCGCGTCGGTGAAGAACGCCGCGTCAAAGGTCAGCACCGCGCCGGTCTGCTCCGGCTGCGGTTGTGCGGCTGCGGGCGAAACACACGCCATCGCGGCCAAAACGGCCAATACCAATCTCTGCTGCACGCGGTCCCCGGAATCTGTTGTTAAATCAACGTGGTAGGTTGGTTTCTAATCGAGCAATGCGCAGGCGATGCATATCAGCCTTGCGCTTAAGAGGTGCTTCAAAACTATGAGAGTTGAAGCCCCAACCCGCACGTAACCGCCTGTTATGTCGCGAATGTGATCGCTGATAGCCCGCGCTTGTACCGCCGCCGCGCAGATGCCATCTACCCACTATGACCGATGATCAAGGTGAACTGACCACGCTGCGGGTGCGCGTTGAAGGCTTCGTGCAGGCCGTCGGCTACCGCAACTTCGCAATCGCCGAAGCGACCCGCCTCAAACTCAACGGCTGGGTGCGCAATCGCTCCGACGGAACCGTAGAAGCGCTCGTCTCCGGCCCGCAAAAGGTCGTCGAGGAATTCGTCGGTCTCGCCATGCGGGGGCCCGAAGGCTCCAAGGTCAAGAACGTCGAACTGCACAACGTCACCGACCACCCGACGGAGCAGGGCTTCAAACGCCGGCCCTCGATCTGACGGCGACTACGCCCGGGCGCGCAGCAACTCGCGCAGCACCGAAAACCCGAACAACAGCATCGACCCCGTTGTCAGAACCTCTCCGGTGATCATCGTCGGGAGGTACGCCGGATCGTTGCCGTGCGACAGGAACAGCGTCAGCGATCCGATCATCAGAACCACACCGGCCGACGCCAGCACGAAGTTGATCCACGCCAGCCGCACTGAATAGGTCTGCGCCGTCAGCGCATAGAACGTCCCGTAGATTGCAGACACCACACCGCCCGCAAGATTGAGATGCGCGTGCGCCGGATAGAGCGTGTGATCCTCGCTCGCCCCCATGTACTGCCCCCACATCATCCCGATGAGCAGGTAGATCGTCGTCATGGCAAAAAAGGCGGCTGATACGCGCGGCATTGGCTTCCCCTCCGAATCCGTGCGGCTCATATAGTGTCTTGTTGCGGCGATTTGAAAACGGTCAGGCGTCCGCCGTGACCCCAAACACCTGCTCGAATGCCGTCTTCAGCGCGACGTCCGCATCTGCCATCGTCACCGGCAGTCCCAGATCGTGCAGGCTCGTGACGCCAAACTCGCGGATGCCGCAGGGCACGATTCCGTCGAAATGCGAAAGATCGGGATCGACGTTGAACGACACGCCGTGGAACGTCACCCACTTGCGCACCCGCACGCCGATGGCCGCGATCTTGTCTTCGCGCCCGTTGCCGCGATCAACCCAGATGCCGACGCGCCCTTGGCGCCGCTCACCCTTCACGTTGAACTGCGCTAGCGTCTGGATCAGCCACTCCTCCAGATCGTGCACATAGCGGCGCACGTCCTGCCCGCGGCGCCTTAGGTCGAGCATCACATACCCAACCCGCTGTCCCGGCCCATGATAGGTGTACTGCCCGCCGCGCCCCGTCTTGAACACGGGAAAGCGGTGATCGAGCAGGTCCGCCTCCTTGGCGCTGGTCCCGGCAGTGTAGATCGGCGGATGCTCCAGCAGCCAAACCTGCTCCAGCGCCCGGCCTTCGGAGATTGCCGCCGCGCGCTCCTCCATCGCCGCAACGGCGTCGGGATAGGCCACCCGCCCGCGGCTGACGGTCCATTCGATACGGGATGTGATGTCGCGATCCGGCGCCATTAACCGTCTCTAAAGCATAAAAGCCGGACTATCCGGGCCGTCATCATCTGGATCGGCTCATGTCCGCAAATATCGAGAACGTCAAGGTTGAGATCTCCGTGGTCCTGGGCCGCTCTGTTATCCCCATGCACCAACTCCTGCGGATGGGCCGCGGCGCCGTTATCGAGCTCGATTCCCACCAGGACGACCCAGTCACGATTCTCGCCAACGAGCGCGCCGTCGCGAAAGGCGAAATCATCATCCAGGGCGACAAGATAGCGGTTTCCGTGAGCCAGATCCTCAAGGGGTACGAAGTTAATACGTAGAATGTAGTGTATTAAAATATATTCTCCACTCAGATCGTTGCATTTTCTGGGGTCAGCGCGTACCTGTCTGTAGAACCCGCGGGATGTTCCGCGGGTTAAAGCGGTCCCGTCTGTGCTGCCCATCGTGCTCAACCCCAAATTCATCCGCGCCGGCATCGCCGGTGAAGGGGAGGGGTTGACCAAGCGCCGGGCGCTTCTGACAGAGGCGGGCGCAAGCTCCGTCACCATCTCCCGCAATGCCGATCCCGCCACGCTCCGCGGCCTCCACGTCCTGTTCGTGGCCGGCCTGCCGCGCCCGATCGCGACGAAACTGGCCGACACCGCCCGCCGCGCCGGCGTCCTCGTTAATGTGGAGGACATCCCCGACCTCTGCGATTTCCACGTCCCGGCGGTCGTCCGCCAGGGCGATCTGCTCCTGACCGTCTCCACCGGCGGCACCGCTCCCGGCCTGTCCCGCTCCATCCGTGAATGGCTGCAAAAGCAGTTCGGCCCCGAATGGCGCGCCCGCGCCGCCCAGGTCGGCAAGGCGCGCGACGGCTGGCGAAAGAAGGGCATGGAGCCATCCGAGGTGTCTCAGCGCACGCGCGAGATGCTGACGGAGAAAGGGTGGCTGTCATGAGCGCCTCTGTCACCGTCATCGACCGCAACAAGAACGCCGCCCCGCGCGCCTTTGATCGCGCCGGTGCGCTGCCAACCGATCCGGCGCTGAAAGCCAAGCTGGCCGAGCTGCAATTCGCTGCTCGCGGCCGCGATGCGCACGGCATCCTCGAACTCGCGCTGACCGGTGAGATGAAAGGCAAGACCGCCGTCGTCTCGTCTTTCGGCTCCGAGTCCGCCGTGCTCCTCCACATGGTGGCGCAGATCGATCCGAACACGCCGGTTCTGTTCCTCAACACCGGCAAGCTGTTCGGCGAGACCTTGCGCTATCGCGACCGCCTGCAGGACGAACTCGGCCTCGGCGACGTCCGCTCGCTGTCGCCCAGCATCGCCGAACGCAACCGCCTCGATCCCGAGGGTGGGCTGTGGTCGCGCGACACCGATGCCTGCTGCAACTTCCGCAAAGTGATCCCGGTCCGTCGCGCCCTTGAAGGGTTTGAGGCGCAGATCACCGGCCGCAAGCGCTTTCAGACCAACGCCCGCACCGAGATGCAGCCGGTCGAATTCTTCGAAGGCCGCTTCCGTTTCAACCCGCTGGCCGAGTGGTCGCTGCCGGAGCTGGAGCAGTACATGGAGCTGCACTGCCTCCCGCGCCACCCGCTGGTCGAGGACGGCTACCCCTCCATCGGCTGCATGCCCTGCACCCGCCGCGTTCAGGCCGGCGAGTCCTATCGCGCCGGACGCTGGTCCGGCTTGGATAAGGACGAGTGCGGCATCCACGGCGTGGACGGCGAGGGCATCTAAAGCGCGTTTACCGGCAGTTTGAGATAGATCTTGCCGTCGTCTTCCGGTGGCGGCATCTGGCCGGCGCGAATATTCACCTGCACCGATGGCAGGATCAGCACGGGCATCGCCAGCGTCCGATCGCGGGCCGTCCGCATCGCGACGAACGCCTTTTCATCAACGCCATCGTGAATGTGAACGTTGTGCGTGCGCTCTTCAGCGACGGTCGTTTTCCAGGCGAAGTCTTCGCGACCTGGCGCTTTGTAGTCGTGACACATCCACAGCGTCGTCTCCCGTGGCAGGACCAGCAATCTGCGAATGGAACGATACAAACTGCCGGCATCTCCGCCGGGAAAATCGGCGCGCGCAGTCCCATAGTCGGGCATGAACAGCGTATCGCCGACAAAGACATTGCCGCCGATCTTGTAGCTTACGCAGGCTGGCGTGTGGCCCGGTGTGTAAAGAACCTCCACGTCGAGATTGCCGATGTTGAACCGCTCGCCGTCCCGCAGCAGCCGGTCGAACGGCCTGCCGTCTCCAGTGACATCTGTCGCGTGAAAGATCGGCCGGAAAACGCGTTGCACTTTGGCGATGTTCTCGCCGATGGCGACGGACGCGCCAGTCTTCTCCTTGAGATACGCCGCCGCCGAAAGGTGATCGGCATGCGCATGCGTTTCGAGGATCATTTGGACCGTTAGGTCTTGCTCGCGCACTGAGCGAAGCATGGCATCGGCGGACAGGGTGCTGGTGCGGCCCGACTTCGGATCAAAATCGAGAACCGGATCGATGATCGCGGCGTCCCGGGTATCGGGATCGCTGACCAGATAGCTGACGGTAAAGGTCGCTTCGTCGAAAAAGGCCTGGATTTTCGGGGTCATGGCGTTCGTCTCCACAGTTTCTGCTTGACAATATATTAGAAAAAACTAAATTAGCAATATCTAATCTAATGAGGCGCGAATGCTGAGTGCAAAAGACAGGTCCGACATGCGCCGCAACGCTGCAAAAGCCGCGGACATGCTGAAAATGCTGTCGCACAAGGCCCGTCTTCTTGTTTTGTGCGACCTCGTCGGCGCCGAGAAATCGGCGGGCGAGCTGGTGGAATCCTCGGGCCTCAGCCAATCCGCGCTCTCGCAGCATCTGGCGAAGCTGCGAGAGCAAGGCCTCGTCGAAACACGCCGGGAAGGGCAGGCGATCTACTACCGCCTCGCCGACCGCAACACGGCGAAACTCATCGAGACGCTTCACGAACTCTACTGTGGAAGGAAATGACAATGGCCATTCAAACGATCGATGCCCGCGCGGCACAGCAACTGATGGAGAAGTCCGGCGCGGTCTTGGTCGACATTCGCGAGCCCATTGAGCATGCGCGCGAAAGCATTCCCGGCGCGCAGCTCCTGCCTCTATCGCGCTTCGAAAATGGCTGCATGGAGCGGACGTCGCCGCCGGTCATTTTCCATTGCCAGGGTGGTAACCGGACGGCTGCGAACGAGGGCAAATTGGCGGCCTGCGGTGCGGCCGATGTGTATCTCCTCAAGGGCGGTATCGGCGGCTGGAAAGAGGCGGGATTCGCAACCTCGCTTGATCGCTCGAAACCCATCGAGATTCAGCGTCAGGTGCAGATTGCCGCCGGCAGCCTGATCCTGGCTGGTCTTGTTCTTGCCCTCATAGCTTCGCCCTGGTTTGCCGCGCTGTCGGCCTTTGTCGGGGCAGGGTTGGTTTTTGCCGGCGCCTCGGGTTGGTGCGGCATGGCGAAGGTCCTGCAGCAGATGCCGTGGAATAAGGTCCAGGCATGATCGCGCTCAACGATCTGCTCGCGACCGGCTCGGGCAGCCTTGTCGGCTTTGCCCTCGGTCTGCTTGGCGGCGGCGGGTCCATTCTGGCGACACCACTGTTGCTCTATGTCGTTGGCGTCCGCTCGCCGCATGTCGCGATCGGGACCGGTGCGCTCGCCGTGGCCGCCAATGCGTTCGCCAACCTGATCGCGCATTCGCGCGCCGGAAACGTGAAATGGCCCTGCGCGGCGGTGTTTGCTGCATCCGGAATTGTGGGTGCGTTCACCGGCGCCGCCTTGGGCAAAGCCGTGGACGGCAACAAGCTGCTGTTCCTCTTTGGCCTCGTCATGGTCGCCGTCGCGATGGCGATGCTCTCGCCGAGGGCCGCATCGGGCGATCCCGATGTTCGCATCAATCCCGCCATCGGAATCCGGCTGATCCTGATCGGCCTCCTCGTCGGGCTCCTGTCCGGCTTCTTCGGCATCGGGGGCGGTTTTCTGATCGTGCCTGGGATCATGCTCGGCAGCGGAATGGCGGCCATCAACGCGGTCGGATCGTCGCTGATTTCCGTGGGCGCGTTCGGTCTGACCACCGCCCTGACCTATGCAATCGACGGTTTGATCGACTGGCGGGTGGCGGCTTTCTTCATTTTGGGCGGGGTGCTCGGTGGCCTTGCCGGGGTTAGCCTGTCCAGCCGCATGGCGAAACAACGCACCCTGCTGACGCGCAGTTTCGCGCTGGCCGTCTGCGCGGTCGCTGCCCTCGTTTTGTGGCGTTCGGCCCCCGCCTTTTTCGGCTGATTTCAGGGCTTCCCAAGGGCAAAAGCCTTTGCTAAACCCCGCCCCCTACCGGTGATTTTCCTTACCGACGTGCGGTCGTGGCGGAATTGGTAGACGCACTACCTTGAGGTGGTAGCGCCGCAAGGCGTGGAAGTTCGAGTCTTCTCGACCGCACCAATTACCAAATCGAATCCTTACCTACCGAGCAGCGACGGTGTGAGCTTCGGAACCGAGGGATCGTCCCGATCCACCACCCGCACCTGGAGCTGATCAGGCCGAGCGCCCGGCTCCCGGTAGAGTTGTACGATCTTGTCAGTCGGCAGTTCGCCCAGATCGACGTCGCGGTTCGGCAGCACGACATGAATGCGCCGTCCCACGATCACGAGAACTTGGAATAGGTGAGCGACCCCACCGCGCGCCCAGTTGCGCATGGCCGAATGAAAAGGCTCGGCCTTCCAGGCATTCGGGCGCTGGGGATCGACATGCACCATGATGCAATTGTCGCCCTCGATGTGCTGCAGCACGATCTTGGAGTCCCTTGGTCTCCATTCTTCCCCAAGCCGATTGTCCTGCAGATAGCTGCACATGAAAGAGCGGCAACTCCCCGGCCGGTCGGCGTAAATCCGGCAGCCCTTTCCCGTATCGCAGTGCTCGCACCATGTCCCCGCAGGTTTATCGAGATCGGCCACGCGCAGGACCTTGCAGCACAGTGTGCAGTCCCCGCAGCTACGGGGCTTCGGAACAGCGCGATTGGCGAACTGGTTGGTGCTCATGGTTTCCCAAACTAAAACTTGCCGCATGGCCTACAAACGTCAACATTGATCGATATGGGTTGCTGGAAACCGGCTCAGTTCGACGCCTAATTGCTCTCTACTTCCCCTAAAGTGGGCACCGTAGCTTACGACTCGCCGTGATGATTCCCAACGAATATCCCTCCCTCGACTTCGACCTCGGCGAAACTGCCGACATGCTGCGGGAGACCGTGCGCTCCTTCTGCGCCGACAAGATCGCGCCCATTGCGGATGAGGTCGACAGGACCAACACCTTCCCGCGCCACCTCTGGCCGCAGCTCGGCGAGCTCGGCCTGCTCGGCATCACGGTGGAGGAGGAATACGGCGGCACCGGCCTCGGCTATCTCGACCACTGCCTCGCGATGGAGGAGATCAGCCGCGCCTCCGCCGCCGTCGGTCTCTCTTACGGCGCGCACTCGAACCTCTGCGTGAACCAGATCCGGCGCAACGGCAACGAAGAGCAGAAGCGCCGCTATCTGCCCAAGCTGATCTCCGGCGAACACCTCGGTGCCCTGGCGATGAGCGAGCCCAACGCCGGCTCCGATGTCGTCTCGATGAAGCTGCGGGCCGAGAAGAAGGACAGCCGCTACGTCCTCAACGGCACCAAGATGTGGATCACCAACGGCCCGCAGGCCGACACGCTGGTCGTCTACGCCAAGACCGACACCGCCGCCGGCCCGCGTGGTATCACCGCTTTCCTGATTGAGAAGGCCTTCAAGGGATTCCGCACCGCGCAGAAGCTCGACAAGCTCGGCATGCGCGGCAGCGATACCGGCGAGCTCGTGTTCGAAGACTGCGAAGTCCCCGCCGAAAACGTCCTCGGCAAGGAAGGCGAGGGCGTCCGCATCCTGATGAGCGGCCTCGATTACGAGCGTTCGGTCCTCGCCGCCGGTTGCGTCGGCATCATGCAGGCCTGCCTGGATGTCGTGATCCCCTATGTTCACGACCGCAAACAGTTCGGCCAGCCGATCGGCGCCTTCCAGCTGATGCAGGCGAAGATCGCCGACATGTATGTCGGCATGTCTGCCGCCCGCGCCTATGTCTATGCCGTCGCCAAGGCTTGCGATCACGGACGCACGACCCGCAAAGATGCCGCCGGCGCAATCCTCTATGCTGCCGAGAAAGCCACCTGGATGGCCCTGCAGGCGATCCAGTGCCTGGGCGGCAACGGCTATATCAACGACTACCCGACTGGCCGCCTCCTGCGCGACGCCAAGCTCTACGAGATCGGCGCCGGCACCAGCGAAATCCGCCGCTGGCTCATCGGCCGCGAACTGTTCGAACAAACCGGCTGAAGCGAATGCGCGCCTTACGCGCCCGTGGACGTCAAGGTGAGCACGCTCTGCTTGTCGAGCACGCCCGCCGGCTTGGCCTTCTTGCACACGACAAGCGTCTGAACCTTGTCGTTCACCCACATCTTGCGCGCCGCGTCGCGGATGTCCGCGGTCTCCTCGACCACGTCATCGATCGCCGCGCCCTTCATCGCGCGCAGCGCTTCGCTCTTCTTCGGATCGGCCAGAACATCGACCACCAGCTTGGTGATCTTCGTCTCGGCCATCTCGCCCATGAAATCTTTCTTGCAGCCTTCGACCGGGATGTAGCCGATGAACTCGTCCCGATCGCTCATCAGCAGGATGTGATAGAAGCTCGGCAGCTCGGCCAGCTTCGCGAACAGGTTCTTGATCTCGAGCGGATTGAACGTCTTCCGCCCGGCGCGGATCACCAGCACGACACGTTTGCCGTTCGCCTCCGCCTCTTTCATCGCGCTGCTGTTGCGCGACAGCAGCTCGCTCGCCGTATCGCCCGGCGTCGCGGTGATCGTGACCGTCGGCATGTCGGCGTCGCGGAATGCCGCGATGAACGGCTTCACCGGAAATTCGTTGAGCGGCGAGACTTCGCTCGGCCGCCCGATGTGCGGGTAGACCGGCTTGCGCGTCGCGATCAGCACCAGTGCGGTCAGCGACGCGCCGGCGGAAACGATGGCGGCGATCGCCAGCACCTTGTTCGGCTCGAGCGGCACGCCCAGCGCGGGCGCTGCGAAATACGCAGCCGCCAGCAGCGCTACGACTGCCACGCCGACAAGCGGTGCCAGAACTTCCGCCTTCATAACCCCCATTCCCCTCGGTCCGCTGTGCGGGCTCGCAATTTATGATAACTCAGCGTCAAACACCGGTCATCGTCTTTGTGACGCAGTCGCCGGGCAATTAACCAAGGGAAATCAACGCCATGTCAGCCACCGATGTTGTCATCCTCGCCGGCGCCCGCACCCCGATGGGCGGCTTTCAGGGTGAACTCGCGGGCAAGACCGCGCCGGAACTGGGCGCCGCCGCCATCGCCGAAGCGGTGAGTCGCGCGGGCGTTGCTGCGGCTGACATCGACGAAACGATCATGGGCTGCGTCCTCCCCGCTGGTCTCGGCCAAGCCCCGGCACGTCAGGCGGCGGTCTATGCCGGCGTGCCGTTCGACGTCCCGGCGACGACCGTCAACAAGATGTGTGGCTCCGGCATGAAGGCGGTGATGATGGCCGCCGACCAAATCCTCGCCGGCCGCGCCCAGATCGCCATCGCCGGCGGCATGGAGAGCATGACCAACGCGCCATACCTCCTGCCGAAAGCACGCGGCGGCATGCGCCTCGGCCACGGCGAGGTGAAGGACTCCATGTTCCTCGACGGTCTGGAGGACGCTTACGAACATCGCCTCATGGGCACCTACGCCGAAGATGCCGCGCGCCACTATCAGTTCACGCGTCAGGAGCAGGACGCCTACGCCACCGAGTCCCTCAAGCGCGCGCAACGCGCCACCACCGATGGCTCGTTCGATGGCGAGATCGTCTCGGTGAAAGTCGCGGGCCGCAAAGGCGACACCGTCATCGCCATCGATGAGCAGCCGGGCAAAGCCGACCTCTCCAAAATTCCGACCCTGAAGCCCGCCTTCGCGAAGGACGGCACCGTCACCGCCGCAAACTCCTCCTCGATCTCCGACGGCGCCGCGGCGCTCATCCTTGCCAGCGGCGAAGAAGCGAAGAAGCGCGGCCTCAAGCCCATCGCCCGCATCGTCGCGCAGGCCAGCAATGCGCAGGAGCCGAAGTGGTTCACCACCGCACCCGTCGGCGCCATCGAGAAAGTGTTGAAGGAAGCCGGCTGGTCGAAAGACGATGTCGATCTCTACGAGGTCAACGAAGCCTTCGCCGTCGTCGCGATGATCGCGATGCGCGACCTCGGTCTGCCGCACGACAAGGTCAACGTAAACGGCGGCGCCTGCGCCCTCGGCCACCCCATCGGCGCCAGCGGCGCCCGCATCCTCGTGACGCTGATCAACGCGTTGCAGAAGCGCGGCAAGAAGAAGGGCGTAGCCGCCCTCTGCATCGGCGGCGGTGAGGCGACAGCC